>JAGDAG010000107.1 GCA_017959625.1 Abditibacteriota bacterium
AGAGAGCCGATGGAAGCGGCGTTCTGAAGGGCGGAACGGGTGACCTTTACGGGGTCCACGATCCCCGCCTTCATCATATCCGTGTATTCCTCGGTGGCGGCGTTGAGGCCGGTGCCCACCGGTTCGTTTTTGATCCTGTCCACTACTACCGAGGCTTCCAGGCCCGCGTTTTCGGCAATGGTCCTTGCGGGAGCCTCGAGAGCCTTGCGGATGATGTCGCAGCCCACCTTTTCGTCGCCTTCGAGCTTCAGTTCGTCCAAAGCGGGGATAGCGTCGATAAGGGTGGCGCCTCCGCCCGCCCCTACGCCTTCTTCAATGGCCGCTCTGGTGGCGGAAAGGGCGTCTTCGTAACGGTGCTTCTTTTCCTTGAGTTCGGTTTCGGTAGCGGCGCCCACCTTTATGACCGCAACGCCGCCGGAAAGCTTGGCGAGCCTCTCCTGCAGCTTTTCCCTGTCATAGTTGGAATCGGTGGCGGAGATCTGGTTCTTGATAAGGGATATCCTGCCCATCACGGCGCCTTTGTCGCCGCCGCCTTCTATGATGGTGGTGGTCTCCTTGTTGACTATCACCTTGGCGCAGGTGCCCAGCTGGCCGACTTCCACGCTGTCCAGCTTCATGCCGAGGTCCTCGGTTATGAACTGGCCGCCGGTAAGGATGGCGATGTCTTCCAGCATGGCCTTTCTTCTGTCGCCGAAGCCGGGGGCCTTGACGGCAACTACGTTCAGAGTGCCTCTTATCTTGTTGACTACCAGGGTGGCCAGGGCGTCGCCGTCAACGTCTTCCGCGATAATGAGGATGGGCCGCCGCGACTGGGCGACTTTTTCCAGAACGGGGACCAGGTCGGCCGCCGCGCTTATCTTCTTTTCGTGGATCAGGATAAAGGGATTGTCCAGCACCGCTTCCATCCTGTCGTTGTCGGTGACCATATAAGGCGGAATAAAGCCCTTGTCGAACTGCATGCCTTCCACCGTATCGATGGTGGTATCGGTGCCCTTGCTTTCTTCCACCGTGATAACGCCGTCGCGGCCCACCACTGCGATGGCGTCGCTGATGGCTTTTCCGATCTCCTTGTCGTTGCCGGAAATGGACGCTACCTGTTCTATTTCTTCTTTCGTTTCGATGGCAAGGGCCATGGAGCGTATCTTTTCCACCGCTTTTGCGGTGGCTGTTTCGATGCCTCTCCGCACCGCCACAGGGTTCCCGCCCGCAGCAACGTAGCGGAGGCCTTCCTTCACTATGGCTTCCGCCAGGACCGTTGCTGTGGTGGTGCCGTCGCCGGCAACGTCGTTGGTCTTGGAAGCGACTTCCTTTACCAGCTGGGCGCCCATGTTTTCATAGGGGTCCTTGAGCTCAACTTCCTTGGCTACGGAAACGCCGTCCTTTGTGATGGTGGGGCTCCCGAATTTTTTGTCCAGAACTACGTTTCTTCCTTTCGGTCCCAGGGTGACCTTGACCGCTGCGGCAACTGCCGAGGCTCCCGTTTCAAGGGCTCTGCGGGCCGCTTCATCATAAACCAGAATCTTTGCTGACATAACCGCCTCCTGTTATTCCTTTACCGCATAAATGGAATCTGCATCGAGAATGATGTAGTCCTTTCCGTCAACGGTGACTTCCGTGCCGCCGTATTTTCCGTAAACCACCACGTCGCCTACCTTAACGGGCAGGCTGTTGTGTTTGCCGTTTTCCAGTATGCGGCCTTTGCCCACGGCGACTACCTTGCCTTCCGTAGGCTTTTGCTTGGAGCTGTCCGGCAGGAACAGGCCGCCGGCCGTTTTAGCTTCTTCTTCCATAGGCAGTATAACTACCTTGTCTCCCAAAGGTCTTATCATAACGAATCCTCCGTAAATAGCAATGGTTTTGGCACTCAGGCCCTCCGAGTGCCAATATTATTATAGCACATAAATAAAAAATAAACAAGCGGAAAAAAATGGCGCAAAAAGGCCGGAAGGCGCCCGGCGCAAAAAAAAGCCTCTTTGCCGGGGCAGAGAGGCCTCATCGTTTGAGATCATTTTTTGTTGAAGTTCATCACCGTGTCGATAAAGGAATACAGCCATACGGCAAAACCAAGTATCGAAGGCAGGCTGGTGAACGATTCCGCCGGGTTTTTGTTGCCTATGCTGCTCCTTGCGGCAAGGCAGAAGAAAATCAGCCACAAAGCCAAAATAATGCCGCCCTTCAGGTATTTCTCTTTGAGAAGGGCCCCCACGCCGGGGACGATGGCGGTAAGGATAACGGTCCACGGGGAAGCCTTTTTTTCCGTTTTCTGTTCCTCTTCTTCTTTTGCCTTCTGTTCCGTTGTGAATTGGTTCAAAACCAGAAGGGCGTATTTTTCTTCGGCGCTTTCCCGGGTCTTGTCTTCCGAGAAAAGCTTTTTGTATTCCGCCGCCGCCGCATCTTTCTTTCCGAGAGCGGCCAGGATGTCCGCAGTCAGCTCTCTTGCGTCGGGATCCTCCGGAAATACCTCCAGCGCCGCCGCCGCTTCCCGGGAAGCGGCCACGCAATCTTCTTTTGCCAGCAGTATCTTTGCCTTGTTCATATGCTCGGCAAAGTTTCTTTTGTTTCTTATCTCGTCATTCTTGTCCATTGCTCTCCTCCGGCAGGAAGTTTTCCCACAGCTCCTCCAGCTTGTAGAATTCGCGCTCGGACTGATCGAAGATATGCACTATTATATCCTTGAAATCGATCAGTATCCATTTTGCGTTTGCGCGCCCTTCTACGTTTCTTTTTTTCAGCCCCTTTTTTCTGCCGTCCAGAACCAGCGTGTCGCACAGGGTCCGTATATGTATGTTCGAGGTCCCGGAGCAGATCACGAAATAATCGCACATAAGGGACTTGTCCCGCAGATCAAGGGTCTGTATATCCACCGCCTTTTTGCTTTCCAGCAGGTCTGTGATTATTGTAAGTTTTTCTTCGGTATTAATTTTGCTTGCCTCACTTTTTATAATCGCTTCCCAAAACGATAATAAGGTCCGACTCCTGTCCGCTGACCGTATCCACCTCGCTGCCGCAGGCAAGGGCGGATCTGATCGTTTCCAGATTGCCGTCTTTTGTTTTGGGCTTCAGTTCCGTTTTCGTATAGTCCTGCCTTGAAGCGTTTCCGGTGGCGACATCGGTATATCCCAGGGCAGAGAGCTTTTCCGCGCAGCCCTTGGCCAGCCCCTTGGTCCGGGTCCCGTTGAGGACCGTGATCCTGTATTCCGCAGGCTTTTTTGAAGGCGCTTCTTTGGCCGGCGTTTTCTTTACGGCGTCTGCCGCCGCGGCCGCTGCTTCCGCCGCCTTTTTTGCTTCCGCTATTTTGGGGTTCTCGCCCACGAACAGCATGTCTCTGTTTACTATATCCGTGACCTTTTCCCTGTCGGGGATCCAGTAACTGATGCCCTTTTCGGTGGGCGTTCCCGGAAGGACGTCTATGAGCATCTGGTCGGGATTAAAGCCCAGAACGTAGTCTGCAAGAGCGTCCCAGTCCGTGAGCTTGAGATCCGATTCGATGTATTTCTTCTGATAACAGGTTTTTATAAAATCGGCCCTTTTCGATTTGGAGTCCATGCTGATGATCCTGTTGCACAGAGCCACTATGAATTTCTGCTGCCTTACTATCCTGCCGGCGTTGACTATCTCGCCGTTTTCCACCTTGAAGCTGGTGTCGCCGTATCTGTCCTTTCTGAAGCGAACGTATCCCTCGGCGTCCTTGCCGTTGAGGAGCTGCTTTTCCGGCGAAGGCTTCAGGTCGATATAAAGCCCGCCCGATCTGTCGGTGTATTTCATGCGCTCTTCCACCAGTATATAAACGCCTCCCACGAGGTCCACCATTTCCCTGAAGCTGGAAGTATCCGTTTTTATATAATAATCTATGGTTATCCCGTCCAGAAAGTTCGTCTCGATTATTTCCTTCGTGAGCCGGGGGCCTCCGATGACGTGGGCCGCATTGAGCTTCAGCACTCCGTGTCCGGGGATCGTCACTTTTGTATCTCTGGGAAAGCTTATGGCTCTGAGTTCCTTGGTTTTTGTGTTTATGCACATCACCACTATGGTGTCGGCCAGCCCGTTTTTCTCGTCTTCTTCCGCGTTTTTGTTTTTGGTACGGAAATTCTGGGAATTGTCTGTTCCCAGGATAAGGATCCTGACGTATTCGGATTCGCCGAAGGGATTGGAATCCTTTTTAAGAACGTCCGACAAGGAGGTGTTGGTCTCCTTGAAAACCGAGAACCATTTGCCGAAATATCTGGCCGCATAAAAGCCTGCGGCGGCCCCGATGACTGCCACCAGGACCACTACCAGCGCGGTCAGCAATAAATTTCCCTTTCTGTTAGTCATAAATAAAGTCCTTTTTCTGTGATATAATCGTAAACCGCCTCCGGGACCAGATATCTGACGGAGCGTCCCGCGGCTATGCGTTTGCGGATATCGCTTGACGATATGTTCATTTCCGGCGCGTGAAAACATATTACAGGCAGCTCCGGATCCGGCTCCCCGCTGCCGGGGCGCCAGGCCGCAGCCACGCGGCATTTTTTGAGAATGGTTTCGTATTCTCTCCATTTGCGGAAATTCTGCGCCTCGTCCATCCCTAATATGAGATACAGCTCCTCCCCGGGAAACAGTTCCCCGAGTTCCCTTACCGTGTCCACGGTATAAGACGGGGTGTTCCGTTTCATCTCCAGATCGCAGGGCTGAAAATAAGGGTTGCTTTCTACGGCGAGCCTGACCATCTCATATCTCGCTTCTGCCGGAGTTATGCCGCCGGCAGGCTTGTGCGGCGGAAAGGCGCTTACTACGAACAGGACCCTGTCCAGCCCGAAACGTTCCCGGGCAGCCTCGGCAAGGGCCAGATGCGCCACGTGGACGGGATCGAAGGTCCCGCCCATGATGCCTGTGCGTTTTATTCCCTGCATTGTCCGTTTCCGGTGACTATGTATTTGCTTGTGGTCATCTCGGAAAGCCCCATGGGCCCTCTGGCGTGGAGCTTCTGGGTGGAGATGCCCATCTCGGCGCCCATTCCCAGTTCAAAGCCGTCGTTGAATCTTGTGGAACAGTTCACAAACACCGCGGACGCGTCGCAGGCAGACTGAAAATAAGCGATAGCCGACGCCGAATCGGCTATGATGGATTCCGAATGCCCCGAGCCGTATTTTCCGATATGCTCCACCGCTTCGCCCAGGTCTTCGACGATCTTTACGGAAAGGATCAGGTCGTTATATTCCGTCGCCCAGTCGTCGGGAGAGGCTTTTTTGATATTCGGCAGGAGCCTTACCGTCTTTTCGCAGCCCCTGAGTTCCACGCCGGCGTCTGCGAGCCTTCCGGCTGTTTTCGGAAGGAACGAAGGGGCTATGTCCTTATGGACCAGAAGGCATTCCGTGGCGTTGCACACGGAGGGATTCTGGACCTTTGCGTTGAATACCAACTTTTCCGCTCTGGCGGGGTCTGCGGAGCGGTCGACGTAAGTATGGCAGTTGCCGTCCCCGTGTTCTATCACCGGGACGTCGGAGTTCTCGATGCAGAACCTTATCAGGCCCTTGCCGCCTCTGGGGATGATACAGTCTATGTATTGCTTTTGTTTCAGGATCTCCAAAACCGCGGCCCTGTCCGTCGTTCTCACTATGTTCACGGAGCCTTCGGGGATGCCCGCCTCTCTGCAGGCGGATACGATCATCTCCGCAATGGCCAGATTGGAATTGATGGCTTCCGAGCCGCCTCTCATGATACACGCGTTGCCGCTTTTCAGGCACAGCGCAGCCACGTCGGCGGTGACGTTGGGCCTGGATTCATAAACTATGCCTATAACTCCGAGAGGCACCCGTATCTTCCGGACCTCCAGGCCGTTGGGCCTTTTGTAGCCTTTTATCACTTCCCCCACCGGATCCTGAAGGGAAGCGATCTGCCTGATCCCTTCCGCCATCTGCGCCATCTTTCCGTCGGTAAGCTCGAGCCTTTTCAGCATTGCGCCGGAAATGCCTTTTTCCCGGGCAAAGAGCATATCCTTTGCGTTGGCTTCTTTTATCCTGTCTTTGTTTTTCAGGATACGGTCTGCCATCAGGAGAAGAGCGTCGTTTTTTGTTTTGGTATCCGTCAGCGCAAGAGCGCGGCCCGCCGCCCTTGCGGCAGCCGACATTTTTTCTATATCGGTCATTTTTTGCTCCTTAATAGGTAATCTCCCGTAAGAACCATGTTGTTGTGGTGGACTGCCTCGTCATAGTGTTTATAGCCCAGCGTTGCCTTTATCTCCGCCGTATGGCGCCCCATGATGCGCTTCAGTTCGTCGGACGAATAATAAACCGTTCCTTTTGCGAAAACCGTTCCGTTCTCGTTTTTGATATCTACCGGGTCGCCGCTGTCAAAAATGCCTTCCACCTTTGTGACGCCTACGGGAAGCAGGCTGGTGCCGTTTATGATCCTTTGTTCGGCGTTCATGTTGACAGTAAGGCTCCCGTCTGTCTTTGCGGCGAAGGCCATCCAGCACTTTTTGGGGCTCAGGGGTTTCCCGGCTGCGGCAAAAAGAGTGCCGCAGGCTCCGCCGGAGCAGATCCGGGTTATGATATCTTCTTCCGCCGCGCCGGCGATCACCATGTTCACCCCCGAGGAAACGGCAATGAGGGCGGCCTTCAGCTTGGTGCGCATGCCTCCGGAGCCCATGTCCCCGGCGGAACTGCCCCCCAAAGCGGTTATTTCGGGAGTGATCTTTGTGACGATCGGGATCAGCCTTGCTTCCGGATCCGTTTTCGGGTCGGAGGTGTAAAGGCCGTCCACGTCGGAAAGGTTGATCAGAAGCTCCGCCCCCACGGCGGCGGCCGCTATAGCGGAAAGAGTGTCGTTCTCGCCGAATTTAATCTCTTCCGTAGCCACCGTATCGTTTTCGTTGATGATGGGAAGGCAGCCCAGGGACAGGAGAGAATGGATGGTGCTCCGGATGTTCATAAACCTGTCCCGGGAGCGGAAATCGTCTCTTGTGACAAGGATCTGGGCCACGGGGATCTTGTACATCTGAAAAATGAAGTTGTATATCTCCATCAGCGCCGACTGTCCCGCGGCGGCGCAGGCCTGGAGGGTCGCAAGCTTCGCCGGCCTTTTTCTGATACCCAGCTTTTCCATCCCCGCCTTTATGGCGCCGGAGGAGACCAGCACGGGGCGTATGTTCCGCCTGGTCAAAAGAAATATCTCGTGGGCAAGCCTTTTTATGCTGTCCGGATCGATGGACCCGCCGCCGCCGGTAATGGAGCTCGTGCCGATCTTGATCAGGATTATGCTGTTTGCGGATATCTTCATTTTAAAAGTTCTCGTCGAATTCAAAAACAAAATTATGTATTATCACGGTGTCGCCGTGCCTGCAGCCCTTTTGCCGGAGATCGTCGTAAAGGCCCGTTCCCTCCAGCTGTTTCGTGATCCTGCGGAGGGAGTATTCATTGTCCAGATCGCTTTTTTTCACCAGGTTTTCTATATGTTTTCCGATGACCACGAACTCGTTCATATCGTTTTTGACGATCTGATACCCGGCCTCTTCTTTTTCCACTTTATAAACCTTGACGGGCTGTGTTTCCGGCCGGCTTTTGGGGATACTGTCCAGGGTCTCCGAGATATATCCCAGAAGGGCGTCAATGCCCTCGCCTGTGACGGAGGATATTTCGAACACCCGCTTTCCCAGGGCTTCCAGCTCTTTTTTTATTTCGCCGGCGGGGTTTCCCGCTATATCCGTTTTTGTCAGCACCGCTATCTGGGGCAGGGCGGCCACCTTCGGGGAAAAGTCCGACAGCTCTTTGTTGATAATGTTGTAGTCTTCTATGGGATCCCTTCCGGACAGGCCCGAGGCGTCGATAAGGTGCGCCAGAAGGCGCGTCCTTTCTATATGCTTCAGAAAGGTGTGCCCGAGCCCCTGTCCCTGAGACGCCCCTTCTATGAGTCCGGGCATGTCGGCCACCACGAAGGACCTTTCGTAGTCTATCCTCACGACCCCCAGGTTCGGGGTTATGGTGGTAAAGGGATAGTCGGCGATCCTGGGCCTCGCCGCGGAAATGCGGGATATAAGGGTGGATTTCCCGGCGTTGGGGAACCCCACCAGGCCCACGTCCGCCAGGAGCTTCAGCTCCAGGACGACCTCCCGCCTCTGCCCCGCCATGCCGGGCTTGGCAAAACGCGGCGCCTGTCGGGTGGGGGTGGCGAAATGCTTGTTGCCCAAGCCGCCTCTGCCGCCCTTGGCCAGAACGAAGGGTTCATCCCCGGACATATCCACGATCACGGCCCCGGTCTCCTTATCCTTCACCAGGGTGCCCCGGGGGACCCGGATCACCAGGTCCGCCCCATCCTTGCCGGAGCGCAGGCCCCCCTGGCCGTCCGCCCCGTTCCCGGCGGCGTACTTGCGCTTATACCGGAAGTCCATGAGGGTGGACATATTGTCGTCCGCCCGGAGGACGATGCTGCCGCCCCGGCCGCCGTCTCCCCCATCCGGTCCGCCGGCCGCCACGTACTTCTCCCGGTGGA
>JAGDAG010000108.1 GCA_017959625.1 Abditibacteriota bacterium
CGCTGTCCCGGATATTTGCGGCAGCTACCAAGGGAACGCCACGGCGGACAATTTCAATGAGTGCTACGGCGAATTCAAATCGGGCATGACCTGCGACGGCTGGGCGGAACACGCCTTGGGAGAAGGCTGGACCAACAACGGTCCGGAGGGCTATCCCGTTTACTCGGACAAGATCCCCGTTTCCTTCTCCAGGCTCCACAGGGGAGACGAATATCTGCCCCGCAGCATCTACCGGCTCCGCTACAACGGCACGGACGTAGCGGACATCGGAATGGTGGAAGGCGACACTCAGTTTGATCCCGCCCTCTTTGAATTGTATAAGACCGAAGATGACGACGTGCCCGTGGTGATAGACTATATCACCCTCAACGGCGTCAGGATGACGGATACCGTCACCGCTTCCGACTACGGCCAGCTGAACTTTTCCGCTGTGGTGGACAACTCCTTCTGCCGCGACTATCTGCAGCCTGCGGTGGACGAAGGCAACCGGATATACGCTCAGGGCGAAAGGATCTACAGCCCCTCCAGCCTTACCGCTCTCCGGGAAGCCATAGACGACGCCCAGCAGGCGCTGGACGAAGCCTACATGTCCGTCACCAACGACTGGGGCGCGGATCTGATCCTTGCCATCGTCAACGTAGAGATGGCAAAGTTCGTATATATGATCAGCTTTTCCGCCTCGGAGGGCTTAACGCCCTGCGTGGAACGCGACGGCGAGTGGGTGGAGTCGTCGTTCTACGGCGGCACCCTCAGCGAGACCGTAAGGCTCAAGGCGCTGAAGCAGGAAGGCTACCGCTTCCTCAACTGGACGGATTCTGCCGGGAACATCATTTCCGAAGAAGCCGAATTCGACTATCTCATCAACCGCACCACCACCCTTACCGCCAACGCCATTAGGGAGGATAGCTTCACCTTCACCTATCAGGACACCTACGGAAAGATCTACAAGGTGCAGGAAGCCGCCGACTTCAGCGAGATAGCCTATCCCGTGGAAGCGGGCCAGGCAGGTTTGCGGGTAGGCTTCACGGTTAAGGAATGGACCAGCGACTACTCCGGCGAAATGACCGGCCCTGTGGACTGCGACGTGGTGTTCACCGCTTCTCTCCAAAAAACCTCCGCGCTGTTTACCGTTCACAGCGAAGCGGCGGGGGTGGAAGAAGAAGTGGAGCTGAAGACGGCGAAGATATATACGAGGACCGCCCCCGATACTTACGAAGGCAACGATTTCTCGTATTGGAAGGATTCCGCCACGGGCAAGGTGCTGAGCTATTCGCCCGAGGTATCCTTCTCCGTGTATTCGGATATGGACATAGAGGCCGTTTACGGCGCAGCCGCCGAGGGCGTCACATGCGCGAACCTCTGGACGGCTCCCTCCTCCGCGGGCAAGATATCCTTCGTGGGCCAGGTCGTAAGAGGCGCTGACTTTGCTTCCGAGGAGATGCACGGAGTGCTGCTTTTGAGATCCGACGATCCCGTGAACGAGCTGGTGCTGGATACCCAGGACGTTATAGTGGGCAAGGCCCTGGGCTATTCCGCCCGGACCGGCACCTTTATCATCAACAAGAAAAACGTGTCCGCCGGGGACACCTGGTACGGCAGAGCCTTTGTTATATACAGAGACAACGACGGAGAACAGCAGGTGGCCTATTCGGACATAAAAAGCGTGACTCTTTAAACGAAAAAAACGACGCCCCGCAAGGGGCGTTTTTTTTGCCTGCCGCCGGACAAAGGCCCGCAAAAAAACGATGAATGCGCCTTCCTTTTTCAAAAACGCGGCAGATGGTGTATAATAAAAGCGGCGGCGCGGAAAAGCCTGCGCCGCCTCTTATGACCGAAAAAAGAGAAAAGATATGAAAAAAACCGTTTCGGCGCTTTTTGCCGCGCTGCTTTTTGCGGCGTCTCTCTGCGCCGCCCCCAAGCCGGGGGATATAGTCACCCTGGGCAGCTGGCCCTATTTTGAAGACGGGACAAAAAGGCCCGTAGAGTGGATCGTGGTGCCCGTTCCGGAGGATCTGGGGGACGACGGGCGCATCTATCTGGTATCAAGGCTGGTTTTGGACGGCTTTCCCGCAAAGGAGCTGCCTCTGGACACCTTTTCCTCGCCTCTCATGGACTGGCTGGGTTCCGAATTCACGGACGAATGCTTCGGGGAAGACCGCGGGCTTGTGGCCGGGGGCGCGCTGCTCCCCTTTGTGGCCCCTCCCTTCGAGAGCGGCGGAGACAACAGCCTTTTTGAAAGCGCTGCTCTCCGGAAGGCTTCCGCCACGCCCTGGGCGGAAAAGCGGGGGGTGCCCGTGGACAGGGAAGGCTTTTCCCCCTGGCTGCTTCTGACCGACGACAAGCTCCGCGACAATTCCGGCTATTATGAAGACC
>JAGDAG010000109.1 GCA_017959625.1 Abditibacteriota bacterium
TAAGCGATATATTCACCGGCAAAACCGGAAAGGAGGGTTTTGTGTTTATTACTTGTTATGCAAAGAGAGTGTTCTTCGTTTCTTGAACCCAAAAATTTAAGATGCGAGGAACAAATGGATATCAAGGATTACGGATTTACAGAAGACTATATCAAGACAGAAGACATCGAAGAACACCGGACGGCGGCCAGGATAGCCGCTGTCCACAAGGACAGATACCAAACGGTATCGGACAGGGGAGAAGGCTTCGCCAGGCTCAAAAGAGGCAGTTGGTCCGGAGAGTATCCCGCCACCGGCGACTTTGTGCTCATGGAATACAATGAGGCCGGCGACAGCCTGATATGCGGGCTCCTCCCCCGGAAAAGCGCGTTTGCCAGGGCGGCCGGTCCCGGACGAAGCCGGACTGTAGCAGCCAACTTTGACTACGTGCTCATAGCCATGTCCCTCAACAGGGACTTTAATACCGCCAGGCTGGAAAGGTATCTCAGCCTGGCCTGGGAGTCGGGAGGCGTCCCCGTTGTGGTATTGACAAAATGCGATCTGGTACCGGATCCCGGGCGCTATGCGGAGGAGGTCCGGCAACGGGCCCCCGGCGCGGAGGTCATTACCCTGAGCTGCAAAACCGGCGAGGGGACGGAGGACGTAAAAAGGTATTTCTCCAAAGGAAAGACCATAGTGCTTCTGGGCTCCTCAGGAGTGGGGAAGTCCACCCTGGTGAACACCCTCTGCGGCAGAGAGGTCATGAAGACCTCGGCCGTAAGGGAGTCGGATTCCCGGGGGCGGCATACCACCGTCACCAGGAGCCTTATCATGCTCCCCGGGGGAGCCATGGTCATAGATACTCCCGGCATGCGGGAGCTGGGGATGTTCGACGCCGAAGAGGGCATAAACAAAACCTTTGCCGACGCGGAAGCCCTGGCCCGGCAGTGCAGGTTCCCGGACTGCACCCACACGTCGGAGCCGGGCTGCGCCCTGCTCAGGGCCGTAGAAGACGGGACCCTGGACAGAAAGCGCTATGAGAATTATATGAAGCTCGGCAGGGAATCCCGCTACAACTCCGCCCCCGAAGAGTATCTGAAGGAAAAACGCGCAAAATTCAGGCAGATCGCCAAAGAAAACAGGCGAAGGTGACTGCGGCGGCTCCGGCCGCCGTTTTTTTGCGCCGCGGCAAAGGCAGGCCCCCCCCGCCGGGTTTTGTTGCAGAAGGGGCGGTTTTATGGTATAATACATAGTAGCGGGCAAGTGGCGGAATGGCAGACGCAGTGGACTTAAAATCCACCGGTAGAGATACCGTGAGGGTTCGACTCCCTCCTCGCCCATATGAGCGCAAGGCTTTTTGCGCTCTTTTGTTTTTTATCCCTCCTGCGCTTCTTCCTCCCGCCAGACGCCGTTCTCGTACCACAGCAGAGTTCCCGGGCAGAGGGGCTTTATCCCCTCCGGACCCTCGATGACGGCGGCGGTGGAGATGTATTTCTCCCTGATCCCCAGGCAGCGCCTGCCGCCGGCGACGGGTGCCAGCAGGAACAGGGCGCAGTCCCGGACGGCAAACTCCAGGGGGCCTTCGGCCTTTGTCCCGGAAAAATGCTCATATAGGACCGAGGGGCCCTCTATGCCGTATTCGGCGGGGTCTATATATATCCCGGCTTCCCGCCGCCCCGTCAGGTTGAAAGCCGCTATATATACGGCGTCTTTCTGCCGGCTGAATACCCCGAAGGCCCTGTCTCCCGCCGCCGGGTCCCGTAGCAGGCAGTCCTTTACCGGGACGGCGGGGGCATCGCACATCAAAAGCCGGCCGTCCTCAAGGCACAGGGGCCGGAGTATCTCCGGCCGGGTGCGGCCCGCTTTGTCGCTGACGTAAACCGGCCCTCCGGAAACGGCCCTCAAAACGCTGTTCTTCACCGCCTGGCTGTCGTCCGTCCACCACATGTCCCAGTCGTTGAAATACAATTGCCCCTGAGTGAGGCCCGCAAAGGCGCATTGCAGCAGATGCTCCGCGAACCA
>JAGDAG010000110.1 GCA_017959625.1 Abditibacteriota bacterium
GGCGGCCTCCACAAGGTGGTGGAAGCCGTGGCTGCGGAAGGGATAAGCATAGAGTATATGTATTCCTTTTTCGGCGAAGAGTCCGGCATGTGCTTTGCCGGCATGAAGGCGGACGACATCTCCGCCCTGACGGAGGCCCTTGCAAAGAAAGGCTTCCGGGTGCTTTCCCAGGAAGATATACGCTGACAACAGGCGCAGGCAGGACGGGCGGCTTCGGCCGCCCTTTTTCTGTTTTGGCATTCATGCTATAATGAAAATGAAATACGGTATTATAAGGCTGATTTTTATGGATATGAGATTTATTATTGCTGCAGTATTGATACTGTCCGCCCTTCCCGTTCTGGGGCTGCCCCGGGCCGCCCTGGTAAAGGACCCGGCCATGACCCCGGACGGCCTTCGGGCGGCGGAAGCCCTGGGGGAAGCCTTTTCCCCTTTTTATGAAATAAAGGAAATCGATTTCGACGCCCTGGTTTCCCTGGACAGAAAGGATGCCGACGCAGTGCTCATCGCCGAAGGCGGCCGGCTGCCCCTCGAGTCCGCGGCCTCCGTGGAACGTTTTGCAAAAGCGGGGGGCGATATAGCGGCCCTGAGGGCCCCTTTGTGGAAAAACCCCTGCGTGAAGGGCCCGGAGGGCTATGAGCCGTTGGAGGAATACCGCAAAAAGGCGCTGGACACAAAGCCGGACACCGTGTTTTTTGACGGAAGCAGCGCAGAGGGCTGGAAAAGAAGCTTTTCGGAAAAGGAAAAAAACGCAGCCGTGTCCGTTTCGGAATACAGAGGGCGCAAATGCCTGGACGTGGCCCTTGAGAACCTCAGCAACTACGACACCCTTTCCCTGCGGGCGGACCGTCCCTTCAGCCGGGGCGAGAACGTTTTGGAGATAGTTGCGTCGGGCACGGAAGAAACAAACCAGCTGGTGGTGGAGATAGGCGAAAGGGACGGCAGCCGCTGGATGGCGGTGGTACCTCTTTCCGAAGAATGGCAGCGGCATTACGTCCATCTCCGGCAGTTCGGCCGCTGGTCCGGCGGCGAGAACAGGGGGTTTCCCGGAGATATGCCGCGGCTGTCGGAAGCGGCATATATATCCGTGGGCCTGGCCCTTACCCACGTGCCCGCCGTAGGGGAAGGCCCCCGGCATTACAGGATAGCCGGCATAGGGGCCTCCGTGGCAGGCGAACGGCACACGCCTCTTCTGGGCGCCTCCGCCCTCCCCGATCTGGACGCCCTTTCCCCTTCGTGGAAGGCGTTTGTCTGCAGAGGGGTGAAAACCGTAAGGACGGACCCCGCCCAGCGCATAGCGCCCCAAGCCGATCTGCCCCTGCCTTCCTCGGTATGGGCCCTGAATCCCCGCCAGCAGGGGGGCGGCTACAACAAGGGCAGAGACTGGCGTTACATAAACCTCCTGGAAGCCCGGGGCCCCAAGGGGGAATTCAGGGGGACTCCGGCGGCCCTCAAGGCGCACTTTTCCGGCGATTTTGCCGGCTCGGTGTTTCTTTCCTTTGCTCCTGCGGATATGAAATGGTACTGCCGCAGGGAGGTAAAGCAGGTGATAGGCCGGGCGGCGGAAGCCATGGCGCGGGGAGTTTTTCTTCTGGACGGCGGCAGCGACTATTACACATGTTTCCCGGATATGCAGCCTTTGGGCGGCGCCCGGATCGTCAACGTTTCCGATACGCCCAGGGACGTGGAATGCAGCATAGCGGCCGACGGCAGGACCGTTTTTTACAGGCGCCTGCGGGCAGAGCCCGGGCGGCTTTACGATTTTTCGCTTCCTCTTGAGGCGGACAAAAGCAGGGAGACCCTTGTTTCCGCCTCGCTTTCCGCAGAGGGAAAGGAGATAGACAGGGCGGAAAACGCGCTGGCCTTCCGGAACAAGACCGAAAAACGCTTTGTCACCATGGAAAACGGGCATTTCATGCTGGACGGCCGGGTGTGGAAGCCCTGGGGAGTGAACTATATGCCCTCCTCCGGCGCCGGCAACGACAAGGAATACTTCAACAACTACCTGGCAGACTACAGCTACGACCCGGTGGTGGTGGAACGGGATTTCCAAAAGCTCAAAGAGATCGGCTTCAACTCCATAAATATATTTGTGTTCACGGGTTACGCCGCGGACATGAACCTTCTGGATATGCTGCGGCTGGCGGACAACTACGGCGGCAAGGCAGTGCTGAGCCTGCGCCCCGGCTCCCCCTTCGACACAGTGTCCGAATCGGCGGAGGAGCTTATCCCCCTGCTGCGGCTGGCGGAAGACGCCACGGTGTATTCCTACGACGTGGCCTGGGAGCCCTCCTGGGGCGACGTGGGCAACAAGGA
>JAGDAG010000002.1 GCA_017959625.1 Abditibacteriota bacterium
CATACTTGCAACGCATATACAGGAGCTTCGGAACGGCGAGGTGACGAGCGGCGTGACCACCTACGAATACAAATGACCTCCCGGCAAAAAATACTCCGCAAAGCGAAGGCTTTGCGGAGTTCTTTTTTTCGTGATCTTGAGCAGGGATGATGCGGAGGGCTGCGAAGCGTTTCCGCCGGAACGCCGTAATTTGGGAAAAACCCGTTTTGCCCGCCCATACGGCCGGCGGGTATGTTATAATTAGTATGTAGCCCTTTTTGCGTTCGCGCGCAAGAATACCCGGGCGAGGCTGTTGTTTTATGAAAATAGTTTATTTGTTTATTATTTCCTTCTGCGCGCTGGCGTTGTGCATAGCCTGCGGCAGAGCCTTTTGCGGAGAGTCTGACATGTACGTTTTGAAACCCATGGATTATAAGGGAGTGGCCCTTAAAGGCGAACTTAAAAAACAGTTCGAAGAGAACAGCCTGTTCTATCTGAATATCGACAACGATTCCCTGCTGAAGCCCTACAGACAGAGGGCGGGCCTGCCCGCTCCCGGCGAAGATATGGGGGGCGTTTACGTGGGCCACGGCCCCTTCGGGCAGTTTCTGGCGGGCTACGCCAGGTGCTACGCCGCCACGGGGGACGAAAGATACAAAGAGAAGGCCCTTTACCTCATGCGGGAATGGGGAAAGACCATAGAAGACGACGGCTTTTTCCTGCCCTCAAAGCAGGGGCTTCTGGGGGCGTATCAGTACGAAAAATTCATGGGCGGCCTGGCGGACATATACCACTACTGCAACGCGCCGGAAGCCAAAGAGTATATGGACAGGATCACCGGCTGGGCGGAGAAGAACCTTCCCCGCACCCGGGAATACTGCGACGTGAAGGGCATAAACACCGGCGAATGGTACACACTTTCGGAAAACCTGTACCGCGTGTTTCTCTACACCGGCGACCGGCGGTATAAGGATTTTGCCAAGGTGTGGGAATACACCAAATACTGGACCGAGGTCCACGACGGCGACACCGATGAAATGTTCAAACGCCCCGGGTGGCATCACGGCTACAGCCACGTGAATACCTTCGCTTCCCTGGGCACGGCTTACGCCGCCACGGGGGACAAGTGGTATCTGGACACCCTGAAGGCCGCCTACGATTTTGTCACCGGCACCCAGTGCTACGCCACCGGAGGCTTCGGCGCCAGCGAATCCCTGATGCCCTCGGAGGAGCTGGTCAAGGCCGCCAAGACCCTGCACAACACCTTTGAGACCCAGTGCGGCAGCTGGGCCGCTTTCAAGATAGTCAAATATCTCACCGCCCTTACCGGTGACGGCCGCTACGGCGACTGGACGGAAAAGCTGCTGATAAACGGCATAGGCGCGTCCCTGCCCATGAAGGAACACGGCGTCGCCTTCTACTATTCCGACTACGCCGCCGAGGGCGCCGAGAAGATCAGCAAACCCAACGTGGGCTGGCCCTGCTGCTCCGGCACCCGGGCGGAGGCCGTGCCGGATTATCACGACCAGCTGTATTATTATGACGAAAGGTCCATATGCGTGAGCCAGTATTTTGCTTCGGAGGCGGAGTTTGAGCTGGAGACGGGGCGGGTCTCTCTCCGGCAGATCACCGATTTTCCCAACGAAGAGAAGACCGTTCTGGAGATAGACCCGGAGAAGAGCGCCGTATTTTCCCTGAAGTTCCGCATACCCTCCTGGAACGGCCGGCCCGCGGTAAAGGTCAACGGCCGGGAGACTGTATATTCCGCGGCGAAGGGCTGGGGGCTCATAGTCCGCAGATGGGATCCCGGGGACAGGGTGGAAATAGATTTCCCCATGTCTCTGTGGGCCTGCCCGCTGCAGGGGAAGAAGGACGCTCCCTGGGTGCTGATGTTCGGCCCCGTGGCTTTGGTTTGCATGGGGACGGACGAAAACCCCTTCAAAAAGCTGGACGCCGGTTCCGTTGCTGCCCAACTGGAACGGGGGGAGGGCATGACCTGGCGCCACAAATTCTTTCCCGAACTCGTATTCAAACCCTTTTACGACGTAAAAGACGGAGAGAAGTATTTTATGTATATCACGGACCCCACGGTCACCTTTATGGGGGCTGTGTATAAGGGCGGCTGGGAAAAACGCGGCCCCTGGATGAGCGTGTTCTTTGCCGGCCCTACCGCCGAGCGCACAGTATGGGGCAACACGGTGAAGGTGAGCTATTATTACTTCAACGACAACGGCATCATGGACGTGTATATAGACGGAGAGAAGAAGGGAGAGATAGACCTCTACAAAAAAGACGCCCGGGGCGAGAAGACAAGCAGCGAATTTGACGCCGGGTCCAAGGGGAAGCACCAGGTGCGCATAGTCACCACCCCGAGGAAAAACCCCGAGGCACTGCAGGGATATTTCAATCTGGAAAAAATAGAAGGATACAACAAATAATATGAAAGACTTTTTTGAAAACGCCGCCCTTAAGCCCGCGGGGCTTGAGAACACTTCTCTTTACGGCGAACTGGGGCGCCAGCTGGACAGCGTGCTCCGCTTTTATTACAGCATACCCAACGACGATCTTCTTAAGCCCTACCGGCAGCGCGCCGGGCTCCCGGCTCCCGGAAAGCCCATGGGAGGGGTGTACGTTAGCCATTCCCCCTTCGGGCAGTATCTGTCCGCCTACGCCCGCATGTATAAGGCCACCGGCGAAGAAAAATACAAAGAGAAGGCGGTATATCTCATGGACGAGTGGGGCAAAACCATCGAAGAGGACGGCTTCTTTTTCGACACCCGGAAGCCCTTTCTCTCCTGCTACTACTACGACAAGCTGGTGTGCGGCCTGGTGGATATAGCCAACCTGTGCGGCGAGGAGCGGGCCTTCGGCTATCTCGCCCGCATCACCGACTGGGAAGAAAAGCACGTGCCGGAGACCAGAAAATACTGCGATACCGTGGGGCAGGACACCGGGGAATGGTACACCCAGTCCGAGAACCTGTACAAGGCGTATATGGTGTCCGGGGAAGAGCGGTACAGGATGTACGCCTCCAAGTGGGAATACACCGAATACTGGAACGAGATACTGAACCGGGACTACGAAAATATGTATAAAAAGTCCCCGTGGCACCACGCCTACAGCCACGTGAACACCTTTTCCGGCGCCGCCATGGCCTACGTCGTGACGGGAAACGAAATATATCTGGATATCCTTAAGGCCGCATACGAATTTCTGCAAAACGAGCAGTGCTATGCCACCGGAGGCTACGGCTCCGGCGAGAACCTGGCTCCCCGCAGCGTGGTGGCGGATCAGCTGAAGCACGCCAGCCATCACTTTGAGACCCAGTGCGGCAGCTGGGCGGGCTTCAAGCTCTCCAAATATCTCACCTGCTTCACCGGAGAGGCGCGGTATTCCGACTGGACGGAAAAGCTTATACTCAACTGCATAGGCGCTTCCCTTCCCAACACCGGGGAGGGCCGGGTGTTCTATCACTCCGAATACAAGACCTGCGGCGCCCACAAGCGGCACTATCACGCTTCCCCCTGGCCCTGCTGCACCGGCACCAGGCCCCAGGCGGTATGCGAATACAAGGATCTGATGTATTTTGCCGACGACGAAGGCGTTTACGTTGCCCAGTTCTTCCCCTCGGAGGCAACTCTGACGGTGAAGGGCGTTCCCGTGGAGATAAGCCAGAAGGAGAGCCGGTTCCCCGCGGAGCCCAAAACAGTTATAGACGTTTTGTCCCCGGGCGCCTTCGCCCTGCGGTTCCGCATCCCCGCCTGGTGCGACCCGGCGGTAAAGATAAACGGAGAACCTGCGGAGTATTCCCGGGAAAAAGGCTGGGGAGTCCTCGTCCGCAGCTGGCAGAAGGGCGACAGGGTGGAGCTCGCTCTGCCCATGAAGTTCCGGGTAAACTATCTCTTCGGCGACCGGAGCCTGCCTTACGCCGTGACTTACGGCCCCATAGCCATGGCCTTCCGGGGCGGCATGGACGTGAACCCCGCCCTGTTCGTGGAACCGGAGACTGTAGAGGAGGACTTTGAGCCCATGCCCTGCGAGGAGCTCACCTGGCGGCGGAAGGACAATCATGATATAGTGATGAAGCCCTTCTATATTTATAAGGAAAACGAAGAATACTTTTTGTATCTGGACCCCAAGGCGGAAATATGCCTTTCCACCTACAGGCTCGCAGACTTTGAGGGCGAGTGGAAAAGGCTGGAGTCCTTTGCCTGCACCGAGGATCCGGAAGCCCGCTGCCGCTTCGGTTTCAAAGGCAAGGGCGTAAGGCTCCGCTATTTCGGCAGGCATGCCGGAGGCATAGGCAGAGTGTTCGTGGACGGAGAGGAAAAGGGAGAGATAGATTTCTTCAACGAATCCAACGACGTGGCCCTGTTCCGGGATCTTGACGGAGACGGGGACGGGGAGCACGAAGTGCTCCTGATGCCCGCCGGCGCAAAAAGCCAGAGGAGCCGGGGCATGGAGCTGAATATATGCGGCTTCGAGGTCCTGAACGAGTTTTAAAAAAGGGAGACGGGTATGAGATACGCTTTATTTGCCGCGCTGCTGCTGGCGGCGGGGAGCCTTTTGGCATATCCCGCCGGGAGCCCCGCGGAATTATACGACACGGAGTCCCTCAGCCTGTTGGACGGAGGCGAGAGCCGCCTTTTTTCCAGCTACGACCGCGCCGGGGGCAACAACGACGGCTTTGACGGCCTTTACAGCACCGTAAGGAAGGAAAACGGCCGCTATGTGGTGTTCGACCAAAAGGGCCCAGGAGCAATAATGCGTATCTGGTTCCCCGAGTGGAACGGGCTCGACGCTGATTTTGAGATAGAGATAGACGGCAGGAAAGCCGTATCCGTCCCAAGCTACCGGGCCTTCGGGGACGGCAGCGTTTTCCCCTTTATAAAGGGGCTCGGTTGGGCCGCCATGGGAGGCGTGGTGACCTGCGCCCCCATCCCATTTCAGGAGCGCTGCGTGATAAGCTGCTCTAAGCCCATATATTTCTATCACTTCAACTACCGGCTGTATGAGCCCGGGACCAAAACCGAGACCTTCGGCAGCCCGGAATACCGAAACGCCCTGGAAAAGGCGGCGGAGGTCCTGGGCGCGGCGGGGGAAAACCCCAACAGCCTGAAAAACGCCGAGACCGAGAAAAAGACCGTCACCCTGGAGCCCGGGAAAGAGACCGTTATAGCCGAATTCGATGGCCCCGGCAGGGTGCTGGGGATCAGGCTGAAGGCCGTGAAAGCCGAGGCCCTCGGCTGCAGGAGCCTGTGGCTCAGGACCCGTACCGACGGCAAAGAAACTGTGTTCTGCCCTTTGGGGGATTTCTTTCTGGACGGCTTCGGCAAAGGCGGGGTAAAGTCGCTGCTTTTCGGCAGCGACAAGGGCTCGTATTACTGCTACGCTCCCATGCCCTTCTCCGAAGGCTGGCGATTCGCCATGGAAAACAAGGGGCGCGAGAAGGCGGAGCTGGAGGTGGAGGTGACCCGGGACAAGGCTCCCTTCCCAAAGGGCTCGGGGCTGTTTTACGCTCTGTGGAACCGCAGGAAGCCCGCCGCCAAAGACCAGCAGCCCTTTGCGTTTCTGGACGCGAAGGGCAGGGGACGCATCATATCCACCGGCCTTTACACCGACTGCCGCAGCGGCCTTGCCTGTCTGGAGGGCGACGAAATGGCGTGGATAGACGGCAGGGACAATTCCTTCTACAACGGCACGGGCACCGAGGACTGCTTCGGGGGAGGCTGGTATTTCAGCGGCCGGGAGCTGTCGCTGCCCCTTTACGGCTGCACTTATCTCGCAGAGAGCGAAGGCAGATGCTCCATGTACCGGCTGTATATAAGCGATTCTCTGTTTTTTGACGGCAGCATACTCTTTTCCATAGAAAGGGGCGCAGAGAACTCCGTGCCGGCGGAATACGCCGGCGTCACCTGTTTTTACGGGGAGGATATCTCTTCCTGGAACATAGCCCACGAGGGCGGCTGGTTCCCGAACCCTCCCGGCGAGGCGGGAGTGGCGGAAGCGGAGGACGCGGGCTCTCCCGGCTGCCAAATAATAAACGATTACGGCCGCCCCGTCCGCTTCAGCCACGGCGAGGCAGTAAAGACCGCCTTCTTCGGCTCCCGGTTCCGGACCGGCAAGGCTGCCGGGGTGTCCCTGCGTTTCATGGGCGACGCCTGGGCTGTGATAGACGGCAAAGACGCGGTCCGGATACAGTCCGATACCCTTGAGATACTGAACCCCTTTGAAGAGCTGGAGCCCGGAGAGCATTTCCTGGCCCTCACCGCGCAGGAGGGGCAGTTCGTGCTGGACTGGTTCCGGCCGGAGCCTGCCCGGGGCTGGTTTGAAGGCGAGGGGCTGGAATACGAGCGCAGCGGCTCCTTTGACGTGGGATACCAGGAGATGTCCGGCTTCGGCCCCGGCTGGTCCGGGAACGCCCATCTTTTCATAAAGGGCGAAAAGCCGGGGGACTTTGTGGAATACAAGCTGCCTGCGGAGCCCGGCGAAGCCTTCGCGCTCACGGCGTGGCTCACCACGGCGCCGGATTACGGCATACTGAAAATATACGCCGACGGGAAGCTCTTGAAAGAAGTTGACTGCTATACTCCCGGAGTGGAACGCAGGGAGATCTCCCTGGGGGACGTGGTCCCCTCGGACAGCTGCGTGAAGCTGAGGCTGGAGGTCTCCGGCAAAAACCCGGCTTCCGCCGGTTGCTACAGCGGAGCCGACGCCTTTTATCAGTCGAATAGGGGAGTGGAGAAATAACGCTCTGCGGTGTCCGGAAGCACGGTGACCACGGTCTTGCCCCTGCCCAGCGCCCGGGCCAGCTTTATGGCCGCCGCCACGTTGGTGCCGCTGCTGATGCCGCACAGGATGCCCTCCCGGCTGGCCAGCTCTTTTGAGATGCGTATGGCCTCGTCGTCCTTTATGATGTACACTTCGTCGTAGATGTTTGTGTTGAGGATAGGGGGTATCAGGCCGTCGCCTATGCCCATCTGGACGTGGGTGCCTATGGAACCGCCGGAAAGGATGGCGGCGTTCTCGGGCTCCACGGCCCATATGGTGATATCCGGATTTGCAGCCTTCAGAGTCTCGCCGATGCCGGTTATGGTACCGCCGGTGCCTATGCCGGAGCAGAAGCCGTGGATGGGCTTTCCAGCCTCCTCAAGTATCTCCCGGCCCGTCACTCTGCGCTGGATGTCGGTGTTGGCTGGGTTCTCGAACTGCTGAGGCACGAATACGTTGGGGTCCTTTGCCTGCATGGCAAGGGCCGTCTGCACGCATTCCTCTATGCATTCGCCGATGCTGCCGGCGTCGTGGATGAGTATCACCTCGGCGCCGTAGTGCTCCACCAGCTTTTTCCGCTCCACGCTGACGGAGTCGGGCATGATTATCTTTACCCTGTAACCCTTCACGGCGCCTACCAGAGCAAGACCTATGCCCTGATTGCCCGAGGTGGGCTCCACTATCACCGTGTTTTTGTTTATGAGCCCTTTTTTCTCCGCATCGCATATCATGTTGAAAGCGGTGCGGGTCTTTATGGAGCCGCCCACGTTGAGCCCTTCGAATTTTACCAGGATCTCCGCTCCGTCCGCGGGGGAAAGGTGCTGCAGCCTGATGAGGGGAGTATGCCCTATGGCTTCAAGAATATCGTTGAAAATCATATTTAATCCAAATACAGTTATACATAAAATATGATAGCATATACCGGCCCAAAATGCAAACGCGGCGCGGGCGGCTGCCTTGTTCCCACGGCGGTCATTTCGGCCGTTCGCCTTTGGGTGAACCGGTAAGAGATCTCCCTGTCATAGAAGAAGCTTTTGTCATCTCGGCGATAACGCTGAACAGAGCAATATCCACAAAAACCGAAAAAACGCAAAAGCTATTCATCAAGAAACATGCCGAAACTCCCGCCGGGGTGGGAGGGGCGAAGCCCCTATTCTTACCCCACGAATGCTTTCATTCGCGGGGACCCCGTGAGAAAGACTTTGCTTGAGCGTCGCCGACAGGCGCAAGGCAGGAAAGCAAATCTGTAAGACGTCTGATTTGCCCTGCCGCAGAGCGAAGAGCAAAGGCGAAGACGGGTCCGGGGCAGCAGGCCCCTGGTCGCTATGCCCCAAAAATACTATGTATTTTCGGGGAGCCCCATTATCAGAGAGGTCCGGAGAGACTCGAAACTCTCCGGCCGGGTGTGGGCACGGCATGCCCACGAAAAAGAGGGGGGTTCATAAGGGGGGTACACTTCCCCCCTTGAAGAGAAAACTATCAGCGCTGTGCTGTTTGCGATATTTACAGGCCGCCGAGATAGCTGCTCTCTGCCTTTATACGGCCCCCCCAACGGCTTGCAGCCGCCGGTCCCCCCGTGGATCTCCAACGCCCTCTCCTTCGGCTCGGGCGCTGAAATGACGGCAGAGGAGCCGCGCCGACGTTCCGGCTATATTAACTCAAAACCTCCCTTAACGCCTCAACGAGACGCCCGTTTTCTTCGGGCTTTCTCACTGCAATACGGAAATACCCTTTTCCCAGGCCGGGATAATCGGAGCAGTCGCGGACAAGTATGTTTTTCATGAGCAGCCCGCCGCAGACGTCCGCCGGGGAATAAAGCAGGATATAATTGGCTTCGGAAGGGAAAACAGTGACCTCAAGCCGCCGCAGCTCCCGGACGAAACGGCGCTTTTCGGTATGGAGCCGCGCCGCCGAGGCCTGCAGCCACTCCCGGCAGTCCAGGGCGGCCATGCCCGCTTCCTGGGCAAGAACGGAGACGTTCCAGCACTGGACGGTCCGGGACATTTCCCGGAGCAGG
>JAGDAG010000111.1 GCA_017959625.1 Abditibacteriota bacterium
TACTTGGCCCAGCCCTTTGTGGAAAGGACGGCTGTCATAGCAGCGGTAAGGGTGGTCTTACCATGGTCAACGTGGCCGATGGTACCGATGTTGATATGGGGTTTTGTTCTTTCAAATCTTTCTTTAGCCATTTTATCCTCCGTGAAATACTGGCAAAATTCGGCTGCGGCATTCTCTGCGTGAGACCAGAGGCTGCCTTTGGATTTGGTCCGGGTCTCAGCCTGACCCTTCTACAAAGATACAGCGGGAACACTTTTACTCACATTCCTTGTATCTGTATGTATACGTGTTATTTTCCGAACAATTCTTCGGATATGCTTTTCGGAACCGGGCTGTAATGGCTTGGTTCCATGGTAAAGGACGCCCTTCCCTGGCTCATGCTCCGGAGAGTGGTGGCGTAACCGAACATCTCCGCCAGCGGGACCTGCGCCCGCACCTGCTGAGCCTTTCCCTGGACGGCTTCCATAGAATTGATCTTTCCTCTTCTGGAATTCAGATCTCCGATGATATCGCCCAGATAATCGTCGGGGGTCTCGACCTCCACAGACATAATGGGCTCCAGAACGATGGGAGCTGCCTTGCGCAGCGCTTCTCTCGTTGCCATGGCGGCGGCGATCTTGAAAGCAGCCTCCGACGAATCCACCTCGTGATAGGAGCCGCCGGTCAGAGTGATCCTGACGTCCACGACGGGATATCCCGCCACGGTGCCCTGTTCCAGAGCGCTTTTTGCTCCGGCTTCCACGGGTCCGATGAATTCCTTGGGGATATCGCCTCCCACTACCTTGTTCACAAACTCGAAGCCGGCTCCCGCTTCCAGGGGCTCCGCATCGATGATGACGTGGCCGTACTGCCCTTTTCCGCCTGTCTGCTTGGCGTATTTATAATCCACATGAGAAGCCTTGGTGACCGTCTCTCTGTAAGAGACCTGGGGCTTGCCGCTGTTGGCCTCCACGTTGAATTCCCTGAAAAGCCGGTCCATGATGACTTCCAGATGAAGCTCGCCCATACCTGCAATGATGGTCTGGCCGGATTCCTGATCGGTGAACGTTCGGAAAGAAGGATCCTCGGCGGCAAGCTTGCCCAGAGCGATACCCATCTTTTCCTGATCCGCCTTGGTTTTCGGTTCGATGGCGATAGATATGACCGGCTCGGGAAAATCTATATTTTCGAGAGTGACAAGATGCCCCTCCTCGCACAGGGTCTCTCCGGTGGTAGTATCCTCGAGCCCCACGGCAGCGGCGATCTCGCCGGCATATATCCGTTCTACTTCTTCCCTGTGGTTCGCATGCATCCGCACCATGCGGTTGATGCGCTGTTTCTTTCTGCGGTTGGCATTATAAACGTTGACGCCCTTTTCAAGAATGCCGGAATAGACCCTGAAAAAAGTCAGCTTCCCCACGTAGGGGTCCGTCATTATCTTGAAGGCCAGAGCGGTGAACGGAGCGTCGTCCGACGGGGGAACGATCACTTCGTTTCCGGTTTTCACGTCCGTAGCCCGCACTTCATCCACGTCCAGCGGCGAAGGCAGATAATCCACCACGCCGTCCAGCAAAGGCTGTACGCCCCTGTTTTTGAAGGCCGAACCGCAGAACACCGGAACGAGTTCAAGGGAGATGGTACCCTTCCTGACGGCCTTTTTCAGTTCGTCGGGAGTGATCTCCTCCTCCATGATATACTTTTCCGCAAGAGCGTCGTCGCATTCGGAAGCCCTTTCTATGAGCTCCTGTCTCATTTTTTCCGCAGTTTCGAGATATTCTTCCGGGATATCGGTGATCTCGAATTCTTTACCGTCGGTAGCGCCTTCTTCATATACCACCGCCTTCATTTCCACCAGGTCCACGACTCCGATAAAACTCTCTTCGGAACCCATAGGTATCTGCATGGCGACGGCATTGGCGCCCAGCCGTTCTCTTATTTTGCCGAGAACATTATAAAAGTCCGCCCCCGTCCGATCCATTTTGTTGATAAAGCTGATCTTGGGGACCCTGTATTTATTAGCCTGTCTCCAGACCGTTTCCGACTGGGGCTGAACGCCCCCGACGGCGCAGAAGATCGCCACGACTCCGTCAAGCACCCTGAGGCTTCTTTCAACTTCCGCGGTAAAATCCACGTGCCCCGGGGTATCTATCAGGTTGATGCAGCAGCCGTTCCAGAAAACGGTGGTGGAAGCCGAGGTGATGGTGATCCCTCTTTCCTGTTCCTGCTCCATCCAGTCCATCGTAGCACCGCCCTCATGAGTTTCCACGGTATTGCGGATACGGCCGCAATAAAAGAGTATCCGCTCGCTTGTGGTAGTCTTACCTGCGTCGATATGAGCGGCTATTCCTATATTACGTGTTTTTTCAAGAGGGTATTTTCTGTCGTTACTCAAAAAGTTTCTCCTTGCAACAGCCCGGGCTGTCAGGATCAAATCAAATAAAGCGAAACCCTACCACTTGTAGTGGGCAAAGGCCTTGTTGGCTTCCGCCATCTTGTAGGTGTCTTCTCTCTTTTTCACGGATGCTCCGGTATTGTTGGCAGCATCCATCAGTTCGCTTGCAAGCTTTTCCATCATGGTGCGGTATCCGCCCTTCTTTCTGGAATTGCCCACGATCCATCTGAGAGCAAGGGATATCTGTCTTTCGGGACGTACGTCGCCCGGCACCTGATAGGTGGCGCCGCCGACTCTGCGCGGCCGGACTTCAACGGCAGGTTTGACGTTATCCATTGCGGCATTGAATATCTCAAGCCCCGACTTGCCCGTTTTTTCTTCTACTATCTTCAGCGCGCCGTAAACTATTTTTTCGGCTACGCTCTTTTTTCCGTCGAGCATTACCCTGTTGATAAGGCGGGTAAGAAGCTGATCTCCGTAAACCGGATCAGGCATGATCGCTCTTTTCTTGGCTGGTCCTTTTCTTGGCATTTTTGTATCTCCTTACCTCAAAATTACTTAGGCTTCTTTGTCCCGTACTTGGAGCGGGAGTTCTTTCTGTCGCTTGTTCCGGCTGTGTCCAGAGTTCCCCGGACGATATGGTAACGCACACCGGGGAGATCCTTTACTCTTCCGCCTCTGATAAGGACAACGGAGTGTTCCTGCAGATTGTGGCCGATACCCGGTATATAGGTCGTGACCTCGGTACCGTTGGTAAGCCTTACTCTTGCAACCTTTCTCAGAGCGGAGTTAGGCTTCTTGGGGGTCTCTGTTCTTACAACCAGACAAACGCCGCGCTTCTGAGGGTTTCCCTTCAGCGCGGGAGCCTTTGTCTTTTTCTTGATAGGAGTTCTTCCTTTTCGAACTAACTGGCTTATGGTCGGCATAAGCTATCTCCTTGAAATAATAAATGTGTCAGATTATCTAAGCCATAAAAAAAGCCTTCGTGGCACACGAAGGCTGACCGCACGCAATATCACAATAATGCAATGTGTCAAACACTTCTTCCCGCCGGGCAGGAATACTCTGTGGCTTTTCAAACAAAAAAAGCACAGCCAGACACTGACCATTTACAATTATACCAAATGGTTGTAAAGCGTGTCAAGGACGGGAAGAAGTTTTTTTGTTATTTTTACGTTTCACTCATATCTGAGAGCGATGATGGGATCAAGCCTTGAAGCCTGTCTTGCGGGATACCACCCGAAGAATATGCCTACGAAGGCGGCAAAGCAAAAGCTCAGCAGGATAGACTGGAGCGATATGCCCGGGCCCCCGCCCTCGTTCATCTTTGTAACGAAAATAAAGGAAAAGGCCACTCCCAGCAGGACTCCCAGCAGCCCGCCGCTTACGGACAGGGTGATGGACTCTATGAGAAACTGATTTCTGATATCGGCCTGTTTTGCCCCCAGAGCCTTGCGGATGCCTATCTCTCTGGTGCGCTCGGTAACGGAAACCAGCATGATGTTCATGATGCCTATGCCTCCTACCACCAGGGATATGGAAGCGATACACAGGAGCAGTATGGCGAAGGTCTTGTTGGTCTCGTTCACCATTTCCAGGAAATCCGCCTGGTTCTGGATAGAGAAATCGTTTTCTTCGTCCGGCCTCAGCTTGTGGGCCTTCCGCATGACCTTGGTTGCGTCCTCTATGATGCCGTTGATGGCAGCCTGGTTCCTGGCCTGCATGGTGATGGAACGGACTGTATCCATTCCAAAGAGCCGCTTCATAGCGGTGGTGATAGGCACCATCACTATATCATCGGGATCCATGAAACCGCCGCCGCCTTTTTCCTTCAGGAGCCCTATCACCGTGAACTTGCTGCCCTTGATGGTGAGTTCCTTGCCGATGGGATTGGCTCCGTTGAATATATTTTTGTTGGTGGTGGTGCCTATGACGCACACTCTTGCAGAAGAGCTTACGTCCCTTTCGGATATGAATCTTCCGTGAGTCACGGTATAGGAGTTGATCTCACCGTAATCCGGATCCACTCCGTTTACGTTGACGTTGGCGTTGTTGTTCAGATATTTTATCTGAGCGGAGTTGCTCACCTCGCAGGTGATCTTGTCTATGCCGGGGCACTTGTGCTTAAGCCTTTCCGCGTCCTCCCGCTTCAGAGCCACCGAATTGGCGCCGCCGCCCCTCATGCCCATAACGCCTGCCCGGAGGGTGATCTTGTTGGAACCCATAGACTGTATGCGGTTCAGGGTCGCCTGCTTGGAGCTGTTGGAAATGCTCATCATACTGATCACGGAACCAACGCCTATAATGACCCCGAGCATAGTGAGAAAGGACCGGAGCTTGTTGTTCCTGATGCTTGCAAAAGCAGTCTTAAAGCTGTCGCCTAAATTCATTTTGTCAATCCTCTTCCTATTTCGGCATGGTCTTCAGCTTCTCTGTGGCGTCGATTTTTTCCGTCACCTTCTCGTCGCTGACCACTCTGCCGTCTTTAAAGCGGATGATGCGGTCGGTGTGCTTCGCCACATCGTCTTCGTGAGTGACTATCAGTATAGTCTTGCCCTCCTTGTGGAGCTCCTGGAAAAAGGCCAGGATCTCCTCGGTGGTGCGGGTATCCAGGTTGCCCGTAGGCTCGTCGGCAAAGAGCACCACGGGGGAATTGATTATGCTCCTGGCGATGGCCACACGCTGCTGCTGTCCGCCGGACATTTCCGTAGGCTTGTGATAAAGACGGTCCCCCAGCCCCACTCTTTTCAGGCTTTCTATGGCCCTTTCCTCGTCGGGGCGGCTGCCGCTCTTATACTGCATAGGCACCATCACCTGCTCCACCGCCGTCATCTTGGCTATAAGGTTGTAGCTCTGGAACACGAAGCCTATCTTGGCGCTCCTCACCTCCGCCAGCTCGTCGTCGGTCATGTTCTCCACGTTTATGCCGTCCAGCTCGTAAACGCCGGAGGTAGGCCGGTCCAGACATCCCAGAATATTCATCAGGGTGGATTTTCCGGAACCGGACGGCCCCAGGATGGCCACGAACTCTCCCGCGCCTATTTCTATATTGATATGCTTTAATACGTGGAGAGGCTCGCCGCCGGTATAATAGGTTTTTTGAATATCTTTGACCTTAATCATATTAATATCCTTACGGGCTGCCGGCGTTTAGAACGGAGGCCTTCCCATGCCTCTTGAAGGCATCTTCTGGACTTCAAGGCTCTTGGGCGATATCACCTGCTGACCTTCCGTGACGCCGCTATTGATCTCCACCATATCTTCCCCGAAGATACCCAGCTCCACCTTCTGGGGCACGGGCTTTTTGTTTTTCATGATCATAACGGCGGTAGAGCCGTCAAAATTGGTCTGGATAAAATCTTCGGGCAGCGCCAGCACGTTGTCCCTTCGCTGGACGATAAACTCACAGGACGCGTTCATTTCCGGCTTGATCTGGGTGTTGGTCTCGTTTATGGTCACCTCCACGGGAACGGTGGTCACTCCGGAATCCGTTTCGGCAGAGGCTGCGATCCGGGTAACGTTGCCGGTAAAGCGGGCTTTGGGGAAAGCGTCAACGGAGATGTCCACGTGCATTCCCATGGATATCTGCGATATATCGGTTTCGTCAACGTCCACGGACACCATCATTTTTGTGGTATCGGCGATCTCAAAGATCACGACGCCCTGGCTGGAACCGGCGGTAGAAGCCTTACCTGCCATGATGATGGAGCCCTCTTCCGTCCATTTCTTGGTGATGATACCGGAGCGGGGAGCGGTGATCCTGGTATAGTTATAAGTGGTTTCGGCATTATACACCGAGGACTCCGCCGATGAGACAGTGGCTTTGGCGTCGACGACGTCGGACCGGCGCACGTTGACGTTTCTGAGATTGGCCCGGGCAGAAGCAAGATTTGCCTTTGCCTGCCTGAGAGAAGCCTCGGCAGTCTTGACGTTTTCGTTTTTGATATCTATCTGTATCTTGTTTTTTACGGCAGTATCATAGGAAGCCTGAGCCTGAGACACCTTGTTTTCGGCCACGCGGATATCCTCCGCCAGCTGATTCGCTATCTCGTCGTAGGCCACCTTGGCATTTTCGTAAGAAGCCTTGGCGGAAAGATAATCCTGCTCTATGGAATCATAGTCCTGACGGGAGATATAGCCCTTTTCCAGGAGGCCCTTGTTTCTTGTATATTTCTTTTCCACCTGCTCGAAGGAAGCCTTTGCCGAATCGTAGCTGCTTTTTGCGGAAGCCCTTCTGGTTGCCGACGACGAGGTCTTCAGCTGGGCCAGATCTGCTTTTGCGCTGTCCAGAGACGCCTTGGCGTTGGCTATCTCATTGTTTGTAAGAGCGGGCTGCACGGAAGCCTCTTTTTTAGCCTGTTCCAGCTTGGACTCCGCCGATCTCACGGCCTCCTGCGCCGACACGAGATCTGCGGCCACGGTTTTTTTGGAGATCTCCAGATTGTTTTCCGCCGATGAAAGACGGGCCTTGGCGCTTTCAAGGGAGTTTCTTTCCTTTTCAAGGTTGGTGAGCACGTCCACCGGATCTATTTCCGCCAGCAGCTGCCCCGCCTTCACAAAGTCTCCTTCGTCGGCATGCAGCTTGACGATGGTCCCTCCCACGTTGGACTTTATCTCCACGGTAGTCACCGGCGTGATGACCCCGTCGCAGGAAACGCTGTTTATGATGGTCTGGCGTTTCACCTCGCCGAAAACCGGAACGATCTTGTTTTTGCTTTTCTTTTTATATACGGCAAAACCGGCTATAAGGGCAACTATAACTACCCCGATGATGATCCTGACTATAAGCTTCTTTCTATTCTTTTTCATACTGATCGGCCCCCAATATACCTGTCTGGTAGTCCATTTCTATAAGGTCTATTTTATAGTTGTATTTAGAATTGATACTGTTGGAAAGAGCGGTATCCAGCTGCATCTGGGCGTTGAGGATGTCCAGATTCGTGGCCAGCTCCGCTCCGTATTTTTCGGTCTGTACGTCTCTGTTCTTTTTTGCGGCCTCAAGCCCGGCCTCGGAAGCCGCTATCTGTTCTTTTGCGATAATGATATCCGTATAAAGGGTATTGACTGAGTGATAGATTTCCTTTATAAGGCTTTCCTTCGTTTCCTTTGCGTTTTCCAGCGAAAGGTCCTTTGCCTTTACGTTCGCCTCCCGGGTAAAGCCGTCAAAAAGGTTGAAACTTATAGTGCCCATTATCCTGGCGTCATTGTCATAAAGGTAGTCTTTGTCAAAATATCTGTTGTAGGAGCCTGTCACGTCAAGCTTTGGCAGATAATCCCTCTGGGCTATCTTCTTTTCCGTTTTGGCAGCCTTGACGGCATGCTCCTGTCCGGCCAGATCCGGACGGTTTTCCAGGGCGAGATCTATGTATTCCTCCAGAGTCTTGAGGGCCCTGTCATCTTCCGGCGAGCCTCCGGCCACGCCGAAGCCGGGAACGATCTTTATCCCTATGGCGCTTTGCAGATCCCCCAGCGCGGTCTTCACGTTGTTTTCCGCAGTGAGAAGAGAGACCCTGGAGGCCGCCAGCTGGGACTGTATGGTAAGTATATCCACGGGAGCCGCCGTTCCTGCCTCTATCTGCGCCTGGGTTTCCTTTTCCAGCTGTTCATAGTATTCCACGGAGCTTTTGGAGACGTCGAGGAGCTCCCGGTTCCTCAGCACGTTGAAATATGCCCGCGACACGTTGAAGACCACCGTCTGAAAAGTGCGGTAGCAGTTCTCCTTCTGCTGTTTTTCGGAGGATCTTGCCGAGCTCAGCGTCAGCTCCCTCAGCCCCATGTCAAAAAGCTTGAGGGAAGCGGAAACGGTAGTCCCCTTATCCATTTGCCGGTGTTTTTCTTCGGCGATCTCAAAGGTATCGTTGGTCACGGTTATCTGAGGAAAATACCCGCTGAGAGCGCGGGTGACACCGGTTCCCGAAGAAGCAAGGTTGTTTCTTGCTATGGCAAGGTCCGAATTGACGACGCAGGCCATGGCTATACAATCCTCCAGAGACAGAGGAGCCGGCGCTTCCTGGGCGGAGGCTGCGGTCAGGCAGACGATAAGCAAAAAACAGCTTAGGCAGATTTTTCTCATTTTTTTCTCCAAAAATTCGTTCTCATAACTTAAGACACAAAACACAGGCAAAAACCTTCGGCCTGAACAAAAAAAAACAGACAGAGGCCCGGTAAAGCCTCTGTCCGAATGTTTTTTCTTAGTCTTTGCTCCACTGGCCGGTGACTTTGTCTCTCGGCTCGTAACTGGTGTGAAGGATCTCGTGAGCGGCGTGGGAATTGGGCTCTCCCAGATGGCGCTCGTAGATCGCCTTGACGTCGGGATTATCGGCAGGATTCTTGAGAGCGGCCAGATAATCGGCGTCGTAGATGGTGTCCTTCCTGAGCTCGCGCTGGGCCATTTCGTTGGGAACGGGCTGTCCGCCGCCGCCGATACAGCCGCCGCGGCAGCACATCACTTCGATAATGGTGTATTCCTTCTCGCCGGATTTGATGGCGTCGAGAAGCTTGCCCGCGTTGTCCATACCGTTGACGATGGCGACCTTTACGGGGATACCCTTGTAATCAAGGTCTATCTCCTTCAGCTCCTGGGTGCCGCGGCAGGCTTCCACCACGGCTCCGTCGTTAAAGGCATAGCGCACCACCGCTTCGGCAACGCCGCCGGAAACGCCGAATATCACGCCGCCGCCGGTATGCTGGGACAGAGGATTGTCCATGGGGGTCTCGGCCAGATCTGCCAGATTGAAGCCGTATTCCCTGAAGAGCTTGATTATTTCCTGGCTGGTCAGGACCACGTCGGTCTCGGGTTCGCCGTCTTTGGTGACCAGCTGCTTTCTGGAGGCCTCATACTTCTTGGCGGTACAGGGCATAACGGACACCATGAAGATCTTCTTGTCGCCCAGATCCAGGTTGAGATCGTCGGCAAGATACTTCTTCACGTATGCGCTGAGCATGCCCTGAGGGCTCTTGCAGGTGGACAGATTGTTGAGGAATTCGGGATAGAATTCTTCGCAATACTTGATCCATGCGGGGCAGCAGCTGGTGAACAGGGGCAGCCTTTCGCCCTTGGCGACTCTGCCCAGGAACTCGGTGGCTTCTTCCCAGATAGTGAGGTCGGCAGACCAGTTGGTATCGAATACGTAGTCCACGCCCATCATCTTGAGGGCTGTGGTCGCCTTGGCCATGGCCTTGGGAGCGTTCTCTATGCCGTATTCCTCGGTAAGAGCAGCCCGCACCGAAGGAGCGAACTGGAACACCACCAGCTTGTTTTCGTCGGCAATGGCTTCCTTGACCTTCCAGGTCTGATCCAGAGGAGTGATGGCTCCGGTGGGGCATACCGCCAGGCACTGTCCGCAGTTGATACAGGTAGATTCCGAAAGAGGCACGTCAAAAGCGCAGGCGATCTTGGAATTGGAACCGCGGCCCGCAAAGTTGATGGCCTTTACGCCCTGGATCTCCTCGCAGACCCGGACACAGTTTCCGCAAAGCACGCACTTGTTGTTGTCACGGATAAGGGAAGGGCCGAGGTTGTCCACCTTGGGATCCTTTTCGGGCTTCTTGAAGCGGATCTTGTCCACGCCGTAAGCGTTTGCGGCGTCCTGGAGCCGGCAGTGGCCGCTTTTGTCGCAGGTCTGGCATTCCGAAGGATGGTTGCCCAGCACCAGCTCGAGAGCCATTTTCCGGATGCGGTTAACTCTGGGGGTATGGGTCTTGATGTTCATACCGTCCGCGGGAGCCGTGGTACAGGCTGTCATCAGCATGCCCTTTTCGTTTTCAACTATACACATGCGGCACGCGCCGAAAGGCGCAAGCTGCTTGTTGTAGCAGAGAGTATGCAGGTCTATACCTGCATTGGTAATAACTTCCAGCAAGCTTTTTTCTTTGTCAAAAGCGACCGGTTGATTGTTGATAATAATTGTTCCACTCATTGGTATTTCTCCACCTAAAACTCTATGGCGCCGAACTTGCAGGTAGCAGCGCAAACGCCGCACTTGATACACTTTTCGCTGTCGATGACGAAGGGCTTCTTGAGCTCGCCGCTGATAGCGCCCACGGGGCACTTTCTGGCGCAGGCGCTGCAGCCCTTGCATTTATCGGGTATGATGTGATACTTCTTGAATGCGGTGCACTTGCCGGCAGGGCATTTTTTGTCGTAAATATGGGCTTCATATTCACTTCTGAAGTATCTCAGAGTGGAAAGCACAGGGTTTGGCGCAGTCTTTCCCAGAGCGCACAGGGAACCGTCGGAAACGGCTTTGGCCAGTTCTTCCAGAGTTTCGATATCTCCGTCTTCGCCCCTGCCGTCGCAGATCTTGGTAAGGATCTCCAGCATCCTCTTGGTCCCTTCGCGGCACATGGTACACTTGCCGCAGGACTCGGACTGGGTAAAGGTCATGAAATACTTGGCTACGTCCACCATACAGGCAGTCTCGGACATTACGACCAGACCGCCGGAACCTACGATGGCGCCCACAGCCTTGACGGAGTCGTAATCCATGGAAACGTCGGCCTTGTCGGCGGGCACGCAGCCGCCGGAGGGACCGCCCACCTGGACGGCTTTCAGCTTGGCGTTATTGAGAACGCCGCCGCCGATCTTGTAGACTATATCGCTCATCTTGGTACCCATGGGCACTTCGATAAGTCCGGAATTCACTATGTCGCCGGTGATGGAGAAGGTTTTGGTCCCGTAAGAGCCTTCAACGCCGTTCTGCTTGAATACGTCGGCGCCAAGAAGCATTATCTTGGGAACGTTGGCAAAGGTCTCCACGTTGTTGATGATGGTGGGCTTTCCGAACAGACCGGAATGCGCGGGGAAAGGAGGCTTGGGCCTGGGCATGCCCCGCTTGCCTTCTATGGAGGCCAGGAGAGCGGTCTCTTCGCCGCAGACGAATGCGCCGGCGCCTTCCTTGATGTGTATATCAAACTTCATGCCGCTGCCCAGGATGTTGTCGCCCAGAAGCCCGTATTCTCTGGCTTCTTCGATGGCTTTGCCCAGGCTCTTTACGGCGTGGGGATATTCGGCTCTCACGTAGATCCAGCCCTCGTCGGCGCCGATGGCAAAGCCGGCGATTCTCATACCTTCAAGTATGGACTGGGGGCTTCCGTCCATGATGGCGTCGTCCATAAAGGCGCCGGGGTCGCCCTCGTCGCCGTTGCAGACCACGTACTTTTTGGGCGCTGTTTCCTTGGCGCAGAAATTCCACTTAACGCCGGTGGGGAAACCGCCGCCGCCGCGGCCCTTGAGGCCGGAATCGGTCATAGTCTTGATAACGTCGGCGGGAGTGCTTTTAAGAGCGTTGGCAAGGCCCAGATAACCGCCTATGCCTATGTATTCGCGGATATCGTGGGGGTTGATGCGGCCGCAGTCCTTCATGGTGACGAAGGTCTGAAGCTGGTAGAAGGGAATGTCCTTGTAGTTTTTGTAGCTTACGCCGTTGGCGTCTTTGTGGAGGAGTCTTTCGATGACCTCGCCATTCATAATGGTTTTCTCTACTATTTCGTCAACGTCGTCAACGGTGACTTTCATGTAGGTGATACCCTTGTCGGAGTTGTTCTCGGGGTCTATCTGAAGAAGAGGGCCGTGCTGGCACATGCCCTGGCAGCCGGTATGGGTGTAATTGATGTTGTCTTTTACTCCCTCGTCAAAGAGGTCGCTCTTGGTGGCAACGCCGTGCTTTTCAAGAGATTCCTTGAGAGCGTCGTATACCTCGCCCGCTCCGGCAGCAAGACAGCCGTTGCCCATACACAGGGAAATGCGGATCTTTTCCGCAGCGCGAGCCGCCGAAACCTTGTCTTTCAGGCTTTCGAGATCGGCTACGATGTTTATTTTGAAGTCGGCCATTATGCTTCCTCCTTATCTCTAAGTTCGTTTATCAAAGCTGTGATCTTGTCGGGAGTGACGTGCCCGTACACCTTGCCGTTTACTACCACGGCAGGAGCAAGGCCGCATGCGCCGAGACAGTTGACCTTCTCAACGGAGAAAAGCCTGTCCTCGGAGGTGATAGCGCCTTCGGGGATATTGCAGACCTTCAGAGCAGCCTCGATAATGGGCTTGTTGTTTCTCACGTGGCAGGCGGTACCGTTGCAGACCTTTATCATGTTCTTGCCTTTGGGGTCCAAAGAGAAAAAGGCGTAAAAGGTGGCAACGCCGTAGATGTTGGACAGAGGGATGTCCGTCTGCTTTGAAACTTCCAGAAGAAGCTCTTTGGGTAAATAGTTAAACCGGCTCTGAACAGCCTGAAGGATAGGAATCAAAGAATGTCTTTCCCTGCCGTGTTTTTCAACGAGAGAAGATACGTATGCCTCAATTCCTTTAGGATCGTCTAATGCACATGCACAACTCATGAACAAACTCCTTGGATAGATTATATAAGGGCATGCCGATATGACATACCATTTTTATTATAATGTTTTTTTTGTCAAATTTCAACACAAAACACGTTATTTTTATCAGGGCTGACGGTTTATGTAGTCTGCCAGGATATAAGACCAGAGGCGCGCGTGGGCTTCCAGGCCTTCCGGAGTAAAATGAGCGCCCTTTCCGTCATACTCCCTGTAGCCGCCGGTAAGGGTATCGGTATCGGGGCCGGGAAGCGAGATCTTTGTGTCCCAAAGCCTCTGCTGGGCGGCGCGGACAGGCTCGTACATGCCGGTGTCCGCCGACATCAGCGACGCCTTTGCGGTAAACCAGGGGAAACGGCGGCCCGCGTCGCAGACGGAAGCGTTTATGATGAGCTTCATGGTGTCATAGTATTCATCGGCCGTAGTCTCGGCAAACTGCTCCGATTCGCCCTGATGCCAGATGACGCAGCGGAAGCCGTCCTTCCCCAGGCCGTCTATCCTGTCCATGAGCCAGGCGTACAATTCGCCTCCTGGCAGCCAGCGTTTGGCTTCCATGCCTCCGTGGCCGGTGGAAGCGAAGGCCACGGGCACCCCCAAAGCCTCATAAAGATAATCGCCCAGGGCGGGATACATACTGCCTCCCTGACGCCCTTCGTTTCCGTCGTGCTGCCCGGGCATGGGATCGTCGCACAGCCGCCATTCGGTCCCGTCGGTGGCGGAGGCCATCTTATGCCTGCTTTTCATACGCGCCTGCGCCCGGTTGGTGGAATTGGACTGCCCCGAGGCGATTATCACTTCGCCCACGCCTACGTGTTCCACTTCAAGAGCGGCAGCGGCGCGTTCTCCCTTATATGCCGTCAGCGAAAGCCTGAACCAGCCGCCGGCAGCGACCTCTGTCTCAAAGCTGAAGCTGCCGTCCGCATCAAGCTGCGCCTCGCGGGGCGTTTCCGAAAGCCTGTGCCCCGCAAAATTCTTTCCGGAAAACACGTAAACAAGCCTGTCACAGGGGACCTTTACCCTGCCGGATATGAGCACCTTCCCCCGGGAACGGGTGCGCCTTTGGAACACCTGATAATCCCTGGGGGAATAAAGGGCTATACCGCTGTCTTCGTCAAAAAAGAGAGCCTTGTTTCTGAGCTTTTTCACCTTTTCTTCTTCGGCTCCGGACGCCCGGGCGGGAATGAGCTCCATGGTTTTCGTTTCTCCGGGACCGGCAAAAAGCTCTATGAGCTGGCAGCCGTCCTGAGGCCCCGTGGCAAGGATATCGCCCTTGAATACCAAAGCCTCCCTTCCGGCAAAAAAACGCAGCTCTCCGGCATTTGCTTCGATCACAGGATAAACTGCCGGTCCGGAGGGCAAAACCACGCCGAAAAGGTCCGGTGAAAGCAGGGTGCTGTAGCAAAGCCTTCCGGCGGTATCGTTCACCAGGCTTACGGTTATTTTTTCGTCGGAAAAAGCATAAACCACTCTGCCGAAATCCTTTTTGACGCAGGTCACGGTATCGCCGTCGCGCAAAACCGAGACCGGGGCCCAGGTGTTCTGGAGCCAGGAGGCAAGTTCTCCGGAAAGCATTTCCCGTCCGTTCTGCTCCAGCGAATAAAGCAGCCTGCCGGAAACGCCGGCGCTGTAGGCTGCCGCCTTTACCGAAAACCCGTCTCCCGCTTCGGCTATCTCCAGGCCGAAGCAGACGCAGGAAAACAGCGCCAGCGCCAGCAGGAATATAATCTTTTTCATAATCATCAAACTCTTCCGGACTGTTTCGATAACAAAAAACCGCCGGCAGCAAACCGACGGCATATTGGATCCAAAGCTACGCTATTTCCAAAAGCTCCTTGGCCTTGTCCACGGCGGAAGCGGCATCGGCCGCATAGCCGTCGGCGCCTATTTCGTCGCAATAAGACTGCGTCACCGGGGCTCCGCCTACCATGACCTTGGTCATCCCGCGGATGTTGGCTTCCTTGAGGGCGTCTATAGTCTCCAGCATGGAAGGCATGGTGGTGGTAAGGAGAGCCGACATACAGATGACGTTGGCGCCCTTCCGGGCAGCCTCCACAAACTGCTCGGGCTTCACGTCCACGCCGAGATCCATGATCTCAAAACCTGCGCCCTCCATCATCATGGCAACAAGGTTCTTGCCGATGTCATGAAGGTCGCCCTTCACCGTGCCTATGGCGACCACGCCCTTGCTTTCCACGCCCTGCTTCTGAAGCTCGGGCTTCAGGACGTTCATGGCGTTCTGCATGGATCTTGCCGCTATAAGCACTTCGGGCACGTAAAACTCATTGGCCTTGAATTTTACGCCCACTACGTTCATTCCGGCCACAAGGCCGTTGTTGAGTATCTCTCCGGGCTTGATCCCTTCTTCAATGGCTTCCTTTACAAGGGAGACCGCTGCGGGGACCTTTCCGGAAATGATAGCCTCTGCAAGCTGATTAAGATCAACCAATTTTAACCTCCAATCACAAGCCTTTGTTTTTCTCCGGGGGCACGCCAATACCCGCCGGAAAAGGCTGTCTATGTCTATTATAAGGTTTTTACCTGCATAAAGCAAGCATCCTTATGCTTTTTTTTTGTTTTTTGCGGCAAAAACAGCGTTTTTCCCGGGACGGGGGCTCCGCCGCTATTCGTCGCCGCCGAATACCACCCTGAAGGTGCGTATCTCCCAGGGCTTCAGCATAAACGAGATCACGTCCGCTCCGTCGCTTTCCTCTATGTTCACTCCGCCCACGGGCTCCTCCAGCAGGTCCGTCTCGCAGACGGAAACCACCGTGCGGGAAAACGCGACCTTTGTTTCCCCTCTTGCTCCGCGGGGCTCGTAAAGGCGTATTATAAAGGCGTTTTCGTCGTCCTCCGCTTCCTTGACGCAATCTATAACGGCGTTCTCGGTAACAACGTCCGCTATCCAGCCGCAGGTATCGGGAGCCTCCTCTTTTGCCTCGCCGCCTTCAAATAACATAGGAGAGTTGAGTTCATGAGCCGCGATGATCGTCTCGCTCAGCGAGTTGTCCGTGTGGGGAAACAGGCTGTAGGTGAAATCATGTTCTCCCTGATCGGCCTCCGGATCGGGGCTCACGGGGCTCCTCAGCAGGCTGAGCCTCATGAGGTTCCCCTTGATATCCCAGCCGTATTTGCAGTCGTTGAGGATGCTCACTCCGAAATCTGTCTCCGAAAGATCGGCGAACCTGTGGCCGGACACCTCAAACTGCGCCTGGTCCCAGGAGGTATTGCTGCAGGTGCTTCTGGATATGATCCCGAAGGCAGTTTCGTAGGACGCCCTGCTGCTGCGGATATCCACGGGAAAGGCAGTCTTGAGAAGGGTGTTTTTCTCGTGCCAGCTTACGTGGGTCCTGAAATCTATGACGCCCTTGCAGGAATACAGCAGGATGTCCTGGGTGATCTCGGAATTTTTGTATGCGTATTTGCTGCGGACCACGCACCGGACCGGGCCGGCAATCACCAGGCTCGGCCCGGACACGCGCTCAAACTCATGGACCCTGTCTTTATAGGTGGGCTCGATCTCCCATGCGTCGTAGGCGGTGGGCTTGTCTTCAAACGCCTGCAGCAGGTTTGCTCTGGCGCCCTCCGCAA
>JAGDAG010000112.1 GCA_017959625.1 Abditibacteriota bacterium
GACCTCACCAACGTGCTCAGCCAGCAGGCCTGGAACCAGCGCCCCGCCTATATAGAAGGCGTGGACAGGCCCACGCCTCTTCTGTATCTGGCCAACGGCGGCGAAAACAACGCCAAGCTCATGCTGGCCAAAAAGCTGTAGCATAAGCAAAATATATCTGCCGGATACGCTTGTCTCCGGCAGAAAAATGTTTTACAGGCTGCCAGGCTTTTTTCGGCACTCGGTTTTTAAGGCCATGGATAAAGACGCCCGGCTTCTGCATATATCCTGTTCAGCGCGATCCCGGACGGAGCCCAAACCACGGGTTTTGTCACGGGTCATTCTTTTATCTTCTGTTCGTTGCGTTTTGCTTCCCTCTGCCACCTTATGCAGCTGATGACGCTGTTGGCGGTGAACACGCTCCACATCAAGACCACCGGCAGGTTCACCATATCGCCCCCGGTGTTCACCTGATACACCCACATAATGACGGAGACCGCGTTGGAGCCTATCCACAAAAACCAGGTCTCGGAATACCTCTTGACGCCCAGGACCATGGCCACTATGGCCACCACGGTGCTGGTGGCGTCCACGAATGGCAGGCTGCCCCTGATGAGCTTCAGCGCAAAGCCGAAGGCAAAAATGGCCGCCAGAGTGCCTGCGTAAACCGCGAACGCCTTCCCCGGAGACATGCGCTTTTTCACCACCTCCAGGCTTTCGGCGTTCATATTTTTCCGCCAGGTGAAAAAGCCTGCTATATTTGCCGGCACGTAGTAGAGCATATTGAGGGCCACCTCGCCGTAATAGGGCACCTGCCACGACACCCACGAATACAGAAAGGCGTTGGCGGCGCCGAACAGAAAGCCCAGGGGCTTGCCCTTTCCCATGAGTATCACGGAAGTCACTCCGCACACGGCCTGCACTATGCGGACGGGCGGGCTGTGGAACATGACCGAAGCGCATACTACGATGCCGATACCGGCAAAAAGCCACAAAGCCTCCCACCACTTCCAGCCGGAAAGCTCGTTTTTTATAAATTCCTTCATTGCCGGGCCTCCGGGCCGAAAAGCGCCTTAATGCAGTCCTTCAGCAGCGGCGCCTGCCGCACGCTTATGCTCCTTTCGCCGGCAAGCTTCTGCCGGGGCATGATACAGGTTTCGAAGCCCAGCCTCTCCGCTTCCGCCAGCCTCCGTTCCGCCTGGCTCACTCTTCTGATCTCGCCTCCCAGCCCTATCTCTCCGAAAACCACCGCCCCGGGGTCGATGGGGACGTCTATATTGCTGCTCACCAGCGCCGCCGCTGCGGCAAGATCGGCGGAGGTCTCGCTTATCCGCACGCCTCCCACGGCGTTGACCCACACGTCCCGCGCGGCAAAGGAGATGCCCGCTTTTTTCTCCAGCACTGCGATTATCATCATAAGCCTGTTGACGTCCATTCCGTAGGCCATACGGCGGGGGTTGGGCAGATAGCTTTTGGAGACCAGAGCCTGCACCTCCACAAGAACGGTCCTGGTCCCCTCCATCACCGGGACCACGGCGGAACCGCTCTGACGGGTGCGCTCGCCGATGAACACGGCGGAGGGGTTGGGCACCTCCTTCAGCCCGGCGCCGGTCATTTCAAAGACCCCGATCTCGTCGGTGGAGCCGAATCTGTTTTTCACACAGCGGAGTATCCGGTAGTTGTTGAGGCGCTCTCCCTCAAAATACAGCACCGTATCCACCATGTGCTCCAGCACCTTGGGGCCCGCTATGGCCCCCTCCTTGGTGACGTGCCCCACTATGAACACCGGGATATTCTGAGTTTTTGCGGCGTTGGTCAGCACGCTGCAGGCGTTCCGCACCTGGGAAACGGAGCCCTGGGAGCCGCTGATGCCGTCGTCGGTAAAGGTCTGCACCGAATCGGCTATGACGAAAGACGGGGCAAGCTTGTTTATATACGCTTCCGCCGCCCGTATGTCCGTCTCGCACAGCAGATATATGTCCGGGGAATCCACCCCCATACGGTCCGCCCTCAGCTTGATCTGCCCAGGAGATTCCTCTCCGGATATATACAGCACCTTTCCCAGCCTGCAAAGCCCCTTCGCCGCCTGCATCAGGATGGTGGATTTGCCTATCCCCGGATCTCCGCCTATAAGTATGACGCTGCCCGGGACCACCCCGCCTCCCAGGGCCCTGTCCAGCTCCCCTATCTCGGAAGCGCTGCGCTGCCCCCGGGAAAGCTTTATCTCCGAAAGCTTTTCCGGAGCGGCGGCGGTCTTTTTCACCTTTGAGGCGATCTTTTTATCCATGGACATGTCCTCGTCCATGGTGTTCCATTCGCCGCAGCCGGGGCACTTCCCCATCCAGCGTCTTGATTCGTAGCCGCATTCGCGGCAAACAAAAAGAGTCTTTTCCGCCATTATTTATCCTGTCTTCCCGACACGAAGCCGTCTTCGGCTATGTCATACTCTCCCAAAGCCTCAAGGGCCTTTTTGCTGTTTTTCAAAAGAGGGATATACCGCTTTTCCGTTTCAACGGAAAACCTGCCGCCCTTCACGCGGCACCGCACCGCAGCGCCTTCCGGCAGCAGGCCCAGCACCGTTTTTTCCGCCTGCGCCACCCGGCGCAGGCTCTCTTCGCTGATGCGAAAGTCGTAGGGGAATCTGGTAGCCAGGCAGGAATCGGAGGCCCTTACGAATTCTTCCAGCCCCAGCTCCGTGAGGCATTCCCGGATATCCTCCTTGCCCAGGCCGCAGTCCGCAAGAGGCGATATGACGCCGGCCTCCTCCTTGGCCCGGAGCCCCGGACGGTAAAGGCCTGCGTCGTCGCGGTTGGTGCCGTCGTATAAAGGGACCCCCAGGGCTTTTGCCCGCTGCAGCAGGGCCTTTTTGCAGTGGTAGCACCTGTCCTGCCGGTTTTCCCTCACCTCCGGCACCAGCAGATTGTCCAAAGGTATCCGCTCCGCTTTTATCCCGAACCGCTCCAGAAACCTTTCGGCATAGGCCGCATCCCTTTCGGTAAGGGTGGGCGTGCGGAACATGCACGCCAGGGCACCGCCGCCCCATACCTCCCGGGCTGCGTAAAGCACCAGGGCGGAGTCCATGCCTCCCGAAAACAGCACCGCGCCGGGGGCAAGGGTCCCCATATATTCCGTAAGTATATGATATCTATTCATCAGAAATCCGTTCCTTTTCTGGCTTTTATTCCCCTGTCATAGGGGTGTTTTATGAGTTTCATTTCCGTAACGTAGTCCGCCGCGGCCATGATCTTCTCCCGGGCGTTCCTGCCGGTGAGGACAAGCTCGAGGGGTCCCGGCTTGTTTTTAATCAGCTCCAGCACAGCTTCTTCGGGCACGAGGCCGTAATCCACGGCGCCGTTTATCTCGTCGAGGATCACCAGATCGTAGCTTCCGCCCCTTATTATCTCTTCCGCTTTCCGGAAAGCCTCCCGGCAGGCTTCTCCCGCCTGCTCCACGTAGTCTTTAGTGATGCTGAGGGTCTTGTTCTCCGCAGTCTGCACAAGGTCGAAATCCGGGCAGAGCGCGGCAAACCTGCTTTCCCCGGTATCGCCCCAGCCCTTTATGAACTGCACCATGCATACCCGCCTGCCCCAGCCGAGGGCTCTCAGGGCCAGCCCCAGGGAACAGGTAGTCTTTCCCTTGCCGCAGCCTGTATATACGTGAACGAGTCCCTTCATACTACCCCCAGAAGATACGCGCAGATCGGGATATAGATGACGTTGAGCAGTGTGGTCACGCACACGGACTGGCTGGCGAAGGCCTTGTCGCCGCCGTTGTCCGAGGCCATGATGCCCGCGATGACCGCGCTGGACAGCCCCAGCTGCAGCACTGCCACGTTGCCGATGAGCTCACTGAGCCCCAGCAGCCGCACTCCCGCATATACCAGCAGGGGCGAAAAGACGAATTTGAAAACGGCGACCACCGCCAGGGGCCTGACTTCCAACAGCAGCTCCCGGCCTATTTTCAGATTCAGGCCTATGGCCAGCATGGACAGAGGCACCACCGCCTTGCCCACAGTCTCGAGAGTGGAATCCAGAAACGCTGGCAGCCGCAGCCCGTGGAGCAGCAGGCATACAAGGAACACGGGGATGGCCGGCCTTTTGAAAAAGACCCCCAGATCCGACAGCCGGAAGCCCTGCCCCTCTTTGTAAAGCAGCCTCATGAGCACCGGAGCGGTGCAAAGCATCAGCACGGACATGCCGAACTGGTCGATAATGACGGCGGTGGGTATGGCCCTGGGGTCGTCAAAAAACGAAGATATCACCGGGTAGCCCAGAAAGCCGGTGTTGGCAAAGCAGGCGGTCATGACCACGGAAATGGTGAGGGCGGGAGAAAAACGGAAAGCCGGCAGAGCCCCAGGGAAAGGAACACCAGGACAAGCTCCATGGCTATAGCGATAACGGGGGTCATGAACATCTCCCTGTCCAGAGAACAGTTCATGACAAAATGGGCTATAAAGCAAGGCAGGCAGATATAGAGGATAACGTTGTTCACCACCGGGATATCCTTTTCCCGGAAGATCCCCATCCGCCTGGCCCCGTAGCCCAGAAGCACCATTATAACTATAGACCAAACCGTATCAAACATAAAACACCAGCCTTTCTTTTACAACTAAAATAATACTACAAAAAGCGCGAAACTTCAACCTCGAAAGCAGCCGGCCTTTCCTGTTGCCAAAAAAAGTCTGTTGGGGTATAATAGTTTTGTGAGGAAAGAAATGACCCGATACGAAGCAGCAAAACACATCGCCCTTCTCTGCGGCGGCATAATAAAAGAAAAATTCGGCGCCTCCTTCGCGGCGCGGGAAAAAAGCCCCGGCGATTACGTCACCGAAGCCGACCTCGAAAGCGAAAGGCGCGCGCAAGAGGAGATAATGCGCCTCTTCCCCGGCGACGGCATCCTTTCGGAGGAGGCCGGAAACAGCCGCAGCTCCGGGAACCTCCGGATCTGGATAATAGACCCTCTGGACGGCACCAACAATTTTGTCCGGCATATCCCCTTTTTCTGCTCCTCCGTAGCCGTTTGCGAAAACGGCAGGCCGGTAGCGGCGGCGGTTTACGACCCGGTGCACCACGAGCTTTTTCACTGCCAAAGGGGAAAAGGCGCCTTTCTGTGGGACGCGCCTCTCCGCGTTGCGGCGCAAAGCGACCCCCAAAAAATGGTCTGCTATCTGGGATGGGTGCCGGGGCTCCGGACAAAGGATGAATTTTTTGCCCTCACCCGCCGCATCCGCCGTTCGGGCTGCGCCTTCCGCAGGCTCGGCTCTGCCGCTCTGGCCCACGCCTACATAGCGGCGGGACGCATGGACGGCGCCTTTTCTTCCGGCCTGCACTCCTGGGATCTGGCAGCCGGCTGCCTGCTCATAGAAGAAGCGGGAGGCAGGGTGGCGGATCTTCGGGGAGAGGCCCCGGATATGGACGCATCGCAGCTTCAGATAATCGCCGGTTCCCCCCGGGCTGCGGATTTTCTTGCCCGGGATCTGGAGGTCCCCCGTTGAAAAGATGGTATAAATACATAAAGCCCTGGCTCCCGGCCTTTATACTGGGGCCCTTGTGCATGCTGGCGGAAGTAGTGGGAGAAGTGGTGATGCCGAAGGTCATGTCCCTGATAGTCACCGCCGGCACCCTGGGGACCCTCACTGCGGGCCAGACCCTCCGCTATACCGGGCTCATGGTGCTCACAGCCGTCCTCATGGGACTGGGCGGCGTGGGCGGCGCATGGTTCGGAGGCAGGGCGGCCGTGGGTTTTGCCGCGGACCTGCGGGAGGATATCTACAACAGGATACAGGGATTTTCCTTTGCCAACACCGACCGTTTTTCCGCAGGTTCTCTTGTGACGCGCCTCACCAATGACGTCACCCAGCTCCAGAATTTCATCAATATGATTCTCCGCATGGGGCTCCGGGCCCCGGGCATGATGGCCGGCGCGCTTATCATGGCCATAGCCATACGCCCGTCCCTGACGGCGGTTTTTCTGGTTTCCATCCCGGTTTTGTTCGTTTCGGTATTCGGCCTTATAAAAACGGGCTTCCCCCGTTTTTCGGTGATGCAGGAAAAGCTGGACAGGCTCAATTCCGCCGTTCAGGAAAACATAACCAACGTGAGAGTGGTCAAATCCTTCGTGCGGGAAGACCACGAAAAGCAGAAATTCGCCCGGGCCAACAGAAACCTGAAGGAGGCCTGCATCTCGGCGGTGGGAGTCATGATAATCATGCCGGCAGTCATGACGGTAGTGATGAACCTCACCATAATCGCCGTCCTGTGGATGGGAGGCGCCATAGTGCTCCGGGAACAGGGGACCATAGGGGGCATGCAGGTAGGCGATCTTTCCGCCTTCGTGACCTACGTCACCCAGATACTTTCTTCCCTGATGTTCGTCACCTTTCTCATGATGACCTCCTCCCGGGCCTTCGCCTCGGCAAAACGTATAGCCGAGGTGCTTGACGAAGTCCCCGACATCTCCGACGAAGGCGCACAATTTCCGGAAAAGAAGATCGAAAAAGGCGAGATAGAGTTCCGCGGAGTGTGCTTCCGTTATTACAAGGACCACCCGGAAGAGGTGCTGGAAAACATTGACCTCAGGATCCCCGCCGGTTCCACCGTAGGCATAATAGGCTCCACCGGCTGCGGCAAAACCACTCTCGTTTCCCTGATCCCGCGGCTTTACGACTGCGACAAGGGCGAAGTGCTGGTGGACGGAGTGAACGTGAAAGACTATTCTCTTTACAACCTGAGAGACGGCATCGGGATGGTGCTGCAGAAAAGCATCCTGTTCACCGGAAGCGTGGAGGACAATCTGCGTTTCGGCGCCGGAGACGCCACCCGGGAGAATATGGAAAAAGCGGCCCGGACCGCCCAGGCCCACGGCTTTATAGAAAATATGCCCGCAGGCTACGAAAGCCCCATAGAACAGGGAGGCGCCAACGTTTCCGGAGGGCAAAAGCAGCGGCTCTGCATCGCAAGGGCCCTTCTCACCCATCCCCGCATCCTTATCATGGACGATTCGGTATCCGCCGTGGATACGGCGACGGAAGCCGCCCTGAGGCAGGCGCTGGAAACCGAACTGAAGGATACCACCGCCATCATTATCGCCCAGAGGATAAACTCCGTAATGGGAGCCGATATCATAGTGGTCATGGACGACGGAAGGATCACCGGCGCCGGGACCCATGAGGAGCTGCTGGAAACCAACGGCGAATACAGGGAGATCTATTACTCCCAGACCGGCAGAGAGGAGGTATCGGCATAATGTCTGCGCGAAGCCTGGAAGAACTTCAGAAACGCTATTCCTGGAACGGCAGGATGCCGGCAAAGGGCCCCGGCGGCCCCGGCGGTCCCCGCAGGCACGGTCCGGGCGCCTTTGCGGGAGGCGGGAAGCCCAGGAACACGGCCGGATCCGTGCTAAGGATACTGGGCTACCTCAGGGGCAGCTTCATAAAGCTGGCTCTGGTGTTTTTCTTTATGATCACGACTACGGTAACGGGACTTGTGGGAGGCTACCTTTTGGCGCCGGTCATCGACAAGATAGCCGGAAAACCGCCTCATTCCGTTATGGGCCGGAAAGCCGACGCTCTCATCGCCCGTCTGGCGGAAGCGGACGTTTTTCAGGGCATCGCCCCCGGCAGCAGGTTCCACGACGTATTCGTATATATGGCGGCGGCCCTGGGCCTGATGCTCGCCATCTACCTCACGGGAGTGGTGTTCACGTATCTGCAGAACAGGTTCATGCTGCAGATCACCCAGGACACAGTGGAAAAGATCAGAAGGGATCTGTTCAACAAGCTGCAGTCCCTTCCGGTAAAATACTATAACACCAATACCACCGGCGATCTGATGAGCCGCTTCACAAACGATATCGACAACATAGACGTGATGCTCAACGGCTCCCTTATCAACCTGGTTTCCGGAGCCATCACCCTTGCCGGCACCTTTGTATTCATGCTTACCACCAACTGGATACTCACCGCAGTAACGGTGCTGTTTTTGCCCATATACGCAGTGGGAGGCGGAGCCATAGGCCGAAAGTCCCACAAATATTACAAGGCACAGCAGGACGCCCTGGGCTCGGTGAACGGATATATAGAAGAGACAGTCACGGGACAGAGGGTGGTGAAGGTGTTCAATCACGAGAAGATCGCCGGCAGCGAATTCGCCCTTCTGAACAGAGACCTCAGGGACAAACAGTTTTACGCCCAGTTCTGGGGCGGGGTGATGGGGCCCATCATGGGCAATACGTCACAGATCTGCTACGGCGTCACCATCGGAGCGGGAGGCCTGATGATGATCGCGGGGACCCTTACTCCCGGCGCCCTCACCGTGTTTGCCCAGTATTCCAGAAGCTTTTCCATGCCCATAAACATGATAACCCAGCAGATGCCCACCATCTTTGCCGCTCTGGCAGGCGCCGAAAGGGTGTTCGCCGCAATGGACGAAAAGCCGGAAGCCGACCCCGGCAACGGCAACGTCCTCCCGGACGGGATAAAAGGCAGAGTGTCCCTTGAAAACGTTTCCTTCGGCTATAAGGAAGGCCAGACGGTGCTGTCGCACATCTCCCTTTGCGCAGAGCCCGGCAGCAAGATCGCTTTCGTGGGCTCTACCGGCGCGGGAAAAACCACCATAACCAATCTGCTCAACAGGTTTTACGACATAAGGGAAGGCAGGATAACCATAGACGGCGCCGATATACGCCAATTGGACAAAGCCTTCCTGCGCAGGAACATAGCCATGGTGCTCCAGGACACCCATCTGTTCACCGGGACAGTGCGGGAGAACATCCGCTACGGCAGACGGGACGCAACGGACGAAGAGGTAGAAGAAGCGGCGCGCTCCGCCGGCGCCCATCCGTTTATCATAAGGCTCGAGAAGGGCTACGACACGGTGCTGGAAGGCGACGGGACAAATCTTTCCCAGGGGCAGAGGCAGCTTCTGAATATCGCCCGGGCGGCTTTGAGCCGCGCCCCCATCCTTGTGCTGGACGAAGCCACCTCCAGCGTGGATACCCGCACCGAAAAGCATATAGAGCAGGGCATGGACAGGCTCATGCGCCACCGCACCACCTTTGTCATAGCCCACAGGCTCTCCACCGTCCGCAACGCCGACTGCATAATGGTGCTGGAGCACGGAGAGATCATTGAAAGAGGCACCCATCCGGAGCTTCTGGAACAAAAAGGGCGTTACTGGCAGCTCTATACGGGAAAGAAAGAACTGGATTAGATCACAGCTCCCTGCGCAGCAGGGCCCGGCGGAATTCCTTTATGGTTTTCCTGCCCTGAGGGGTGACAGGCTTCACCCACCTTCCCGAATACAGCCTTCGCTGCATAAGCCAGAACCAGACGGGCTCTCCCGAATAAATAAAGAAAAACACCCATAAAACCGGCAGCCGGAGCGCCATGCCCGCGATATACACCCCCGGCAGCTCCAGAAGCCACATAAGAAGTATTTCTATAGCGGTGCCGTAGGCGGGGTCGCCGGCGCTGCGGAACGTGTCGTTCTGCGTCCAGTTGCACATTTTGAGAAGGGCAGCCACGGAGTAGATATACAGCATGCCGCAGCCTATCCGGTAGGCCTCCCCCGAAAGGCTCATGGCGTGGAGGAGACTCTTGTGGAACGCCAGCAGCAGCAAAACGGCGGCTCCGACCATCAGGGCGCACAAGGGCACCATGCGCACAGCCCTTCTGTAAGCGGTGATATGCTCCCCCGCCCCTATGCATTTGCCCACCAGCACCGAAGCGGCGTTGGAAACTCCCGAAAAGAACGCTATCACAAAGCCCTCCAGCACTCTGAACACCGCCACGGCGGCTATAGCGTCCTCGGACTGGTGTCCCATGACGATATTGATGCCCATGAGCCCGGCGCCCACGAACACCTCGTTCATTATGATAA
>JAGDAG010000113.1 GCA_017959625.1 Abditibacteriota bacterium
ACATAGCCAAGGAATTTTTTGGCGTAAACATCGTTGACGAATTAAAAACGTCATACATGGATTACGCCATGAGCGTGATCATATCAAGAGCGCTTCCCGACGTGCGCGACGGTCTGAAGCCTGTCCAGCGGAGGATCCTGGCCGCCATGAACGACCTGAACCTGGTGCCTTCGGCCTCCCACAGAAAATCGGCGAAGATAGCCGGCGACACCTCCGGAAACTATCATCCTCACGGCGAAGCCATCATCTACCCTACCATGGTGCGCATGGCCCAGGTATTCAACGCCCGCTACCCGCTTATAGACGCCCAGGGAAACATGGGCTCCATCGACGGAGACCCTCCCGCCGCTATGCGTTATACGGAAATGCGTATGTCCAAATTTGCGGTGGAGATGCTGCAGGACCTGGACAAGGACACGGTGGACTGGGAAGCCAACTACGACCAGTCCCGCATGGAGCCCCTCGTGCTGCCCGCAAGGCTGCCCAACCTGCTGGCCAACGGTTCCTCGGGCATCGCCGTGGGCATGGCCACCAATATACCTCCCCATAACCTGGGAGAGCTCTGCGACGGCCTTATTTACCTTATCGACAATCCCGACTGCGAAGTGAGCCAGATAATGCAATACGTAAAGGGCCCCGATTTCCCCACTCACGGCATAATCCGCGGCACCGACGGCATAAAACAGGCCTACGAGACCGGCAGAGGCTCCATTTTGATGGAAGCGAGGACCGAAATAGAACACCTGGACAACGGCAAAACAGCCATTATTGTGACCGAACTCCCCTATCAGGTGAACAAGACCGCCCTTATAGAAAAGATCGCCCACCTCGCCAAGGAAAAAAGGGTGGACGGGATAACCGATATCCCCGATTATTCCGACCGGAACGGCATGCGCATCCAGATAGAGCTCAGAAAGGACGCTCAGGCCCGGAAGATATTGAACTATCTGTTCAAGCACACCGACCTGCGGAAATCCTTCGGCGTAAATATGCTGGCCCTGGTGAACGGCGCCCCCAATATCCTGAACCTGAAGCAGGTCATGAGCTACTATCTGGAACACCGTTACGACGTAGTGGTCCGCCGCACCCGCCACGAGCTGCGGCTGGCTCTCCGCAGGGCGCACATAGTGGAAGGGCTGCTGATAGCCATCGACAATATAGACGACGTGGTCTCCATAATCCGCAGCGCCCCCAGCGCCGCCGCGGCAAGGGACCAGCTCATGGCACGCTTCGGCCTCACCTGGCAGCAGGCCACCGCCATCCTGGATATGCAGCTCAGGCAGCTGGCCGGGCTGGAACGGGGCAAGCTGGAAGAAGAAAACGTGCGGCTCCTGAAAAGCATAGCGGCCATGGAAGACCTTCTGAGCGAAGACTATAAGATATTCAACCTCATAAAAGACGAGCTTCGCCAGGTAAAGGCAAAGAACGGAGACGCAAGGCGCACCAAGATAGGCCCCCCGCCGGAAAAGGAAACGGAACTGGATTCCATACCCAAGGTGCACAATATAGTGACCCTCACAAAGGCGGGCTACGTGAAACGGATGTCCCTGTCCGAATTCCACACCCAGGGCCGGGGAGGCATCGGCATCAAGGGGTTCGCCACCAAGGACGGCGATCATCTCACCGATATCTTCATCGCCTGCACCCACGACACGCTGCTGTTCTTCACCGACAGCGGCAAGCTGTATAAACTCAGGGCCCACGAGATACCCCAGGGCTCCCGCACCGCCCAGGGCAGCGCGGCGATCAACCTGATAAACATAGAGCCCGGGGAAAGCATCGTAGCCAGCCTGGTGCTCAAAAACGAAGATTATTCCGGCTTTATGATACTTGCCACGGAAAAGGGCGAGGTGAAACGCATCGCCATGTCCAATTTCCGCAATATACGCTCCAACGGACTGAAGGTATTCGACGTGGAAGAAGGCGACACCCTGCACTGGGTGGAGGTATCCGACGGCGACCGGGACGTCATCCTCATCACGGCCAAGGGCAAATCCATACGCTTTTACGAAGAAGAAGTCCGCTCTTCCGGCAGAGTGTCCGGCGGCGTGAGAGGCATACGTCTGGACGAAGACGACAAGGTGGTGGGCATGACCCTTTCCAGAGAAAACGGAAAGCTTTTGTGCGTAACCGAAAACGGGCTGGGCAAGCAGACCTCTCTGGACGAATACAGAGTGCAGTCCAGAGGCGGAAAGGGAATAAAGGCCCTGAAAGAAACAGAAAAAACGGGACGTTTGGTAGGGGCGGTATCCGTAGAGGATTCCGACAGCCTGCTGGTGGTATCCAGCAACAAGCGGGTGATAATTTTTGAGGTCTCGGACATAAGAGAGACCGGCAGAGCCACCCAGGGAGTGCGGGTGATGAAGCAATCCTCCAAAAAGGCCGCGGACGAGCCGCCGGCAACGGTGATCTCCATAGAAAGGCTCCCCAACCGGCTGATACTGGAGCAGCTCCAGAAGGAAGAAGGCGATCAGGAAAACGCGGACCGGGAGGAAGCCGGATGGGAGGCTCCGGACGATTTTGACAGCGAAGCCCCCGAAGACGACGGGCAGGATATCTGACGCCCGCAGTAAATACTTGGCAGGCCCCCGAAGCGGAAGCTCCGCTTCGGGGGAAATTTTGTCCCGGCCCCAAGCCCGAATAAGGTCCGCGGTCAAAAAAAGCGAAAAAATATTGTTTTTTTCCGCGCTTTCGGATATAATGGTGTAAAGAAACACTTTTACGGGCATTATCCGCCCGTATCCGTCAGGAGGTTCCCTATGGTTTTCTGCATAAAAAAAAACGGCCGCCGCCGCTCTTGCCGCGTTTACGGCCCTGCTGTTTGCGGCCGGCGCCTTTGCGGCGGGAATACAGCTGCAGCTCAGCCCCTTTGAAGAAAACGTCATAAGCGGCCGCAGCATAAGCACGTCGAACAGCCACGGCGCGGTGATTTGCGGCCATCCTCTGGGAGACATATACAAGGCAGAGTATATCGCCGACGACACGTACGACCGCTATTTCAGGTATGACCTCAGGTTTCTGCCCGCAGGCCTCTCGGGAGGGACCGTCCGGACAAGCGTGATGCAGCACTGCGGCATATACCAGATCGACGGTTTTCCCTGCGCCTTTGACTGCGTAATCGACGAAAACAGCGGCGCAGAGATCACCGCAGCGCCTTCCCGCTGCGTCAGGCTCACAGACGCCGATATCAAAACCACGGGCACCGACAGCCACGGCATCCGGACAGACTGCTTCGAAGCCCTGAACACAACGGTGAGGACCACCGGAGCAAATTCTGCGGCAGTATACGGTTCCGCTTTCCGCATAGAAGGCGGCAGTTATATCTCCGACCAGTATTCTGCGGTCAATTACCGGAGAAGCGTCAGCGACAAAGAGACTCTGCGCATTTTTGACCACGGGATCTATGACGTCAACGACGAGTTTGAGGCATATGACACAAGAGATCTGGAAGCCTTCTGGGACTACGGCGTTCTGAACAAAGCAAAGATCATAAACTCCAGCCTGAAGGCAGGCTCTTCCGCCATCGAGATGTACGGCGGCAGCATAGAGGTCGCCGGCACAAACATAGTCGGCGGGAGCCACGGCGTTTATATAGGGGCGAACAAGTCCGATATCTCCGTCTCCGGCGGGACTCTTGAGTGCAAGGGAAAAGAGACTGTCTATTGTTACGGCTCTTTCTGCAATATAACCCTCGAAAACGTCGTCGTCAAAAACAGCGCAACGGACGTCCTGGCATATTTCAACAGCTGCATGGGCTCAAGCCTGAACCTTGTGAACCAAAGCGCAAAAGGCGAGATATGCTTCAAGACCAACTACCCGAACAATTTTGTTTCTTTATACGAGGGTTCCGCGTTTGTGGGAAAGATAACCGGCAGCGACACCGCAAAGGTCCTTATCGACAGCAACTCTTCCTGGACCCTTACCGGGGACAGCTATATAAACAGCCTTGAGCGCTACGGGACCGTAAACCTCAACGGGCACGTCCTGTATATAAACGGCGAGGCGTATACAGATCTGGCTCCTTATGCGGTGACGGGGATAAGCCTCAATAAGACCTCCCTTTCCCTGGAGACGGGAAAATCGGAAAAGCTTACGGCAACAGTGGCCCCCGAAAACGCCCTCAACAAAAAGATAGTATGGACCAGCTATGACGATAACGTCGCAACGGTGGATACCGACGGCGTGGTGAAGGCTGTCGCCCCCGGCTCCACCACCATCCGCGCCAAGACCAGGGACGGCGGCTTTATCGCCAAATGCAAGGTGAAGGTCACAGAGCCGACAGTAGCGGTAACGGGAGTCGCCCTGGACAAGACCTCCGTCACCATCGACAAGGGGAAGACCGTAACTCTCAAAGCCACTGTAGCCCCCGCCGGCGCCACGAACAAAAAAGTTACCTGGACCAGCTACGATACCTCCATAGCCACGGTGACGGCGGACGGAGTTGTGAAAGGCGTAAAGCCCGGCTCCACCACCATACGCGTCAAGACAAAGGACGGCGGCTTTACGGCCAAGTGCATGGTGAAGGTCACAGAGCCGAAGGTGGCGGTAACGGGAGTCACCTTAAGCAAGACCTCCGTCACCCTGGACAAGGGAAAGACCGTCACCCTGAAAGCGGCGGTAACGCCCGCCGGCGCCACCGACAAAAGCGTCACCTGGACCAGCTACGATACTTCCGTAGCCACGG
>JAGDAG010000114.1 GCA_017959625.1 Abditibacteriota bacterium
CGCATTGATGCGTTTTATGAAGCCGTCCCGTATCTCCGGCCGGGTGGGGTCGCCGCTTATCTCAAAGCCCAGACAGGTCTCAAGGCCCCGGGCCCGGGCGTAGGAAAGGGCGTCTCTCATCACTTTCTGCTCCGCCTCCACCGCCCTGTCGGCGTCGGGGATTAGTGTGGTCTGCGCGCCGAAATATTCCGTGTCAAAAAGCCGGCCCGTGCCAAAGGCAAAACCGGAGGCAGGCGCGGGGACGGTCCCCCATACGGACGAGGCGGAGGACAGCAGGCGGCTCCCCATAAGGTATCTGCCGTTCTCCTTATAGGCGGCAAAGGGCTCGCTGTCGTAGGTGTGGAAAGCGACTATATTGCCCCCGGTGCGCACCAGGTCGTCTATATACGCCCGGTAGTCCTCCGGATCCCAGGCCGTGGGCCCGTCCAGGAAATTGTGCCAGGGCAGGAGCCCCCGTTTGGCAAAAACGGGCTTTTCCCGCGCCGCCCGGGGCAGGCGCGGAGAAAAAGTCTCCGGCGCCTGATACGAATCTATAAAAAAGCAATATCCCGCGCTGCGCAAAAAGGAATACACTGCGTAAACAGCGCCCCGGGGAGCGCCGCCGCAGACGAAAAACACCCGCCTGCCGCCGATATCCTTTTCGCATACCAGGCTTTCCTCCGGCCCCAGCCCGGCGGCGGAGGGCGCGTATTTCCGGATAAGGGGGTTTGTCCCATAGGAGCCGAACACGATGCTTCCGTCCTCAAGGGGCACGTCGAACCTGTCAAAGGGCACAGACACGGGCGCAGCTTCCCCGGCTTCCGCAATAAACCTCTGCAGCTCCCTTACCGCCATTTGTTCCGGCTGAGAAAGCGTTCCCGTTATGATGGTCCGGGAAAAGGCCGGAGCGGCGGCGAGGGCAAAAAGAAGCAAAAGGGCAAAGCCCTTCGGAAATTCAAAAAGAATAGTTTTCATAAAAACACCCCTCATAAGGCTTCCGGCGGGAAACAGTTTCCCGCCGGACGTATGCAAAGCGTTTTTAAGCGTGAGGGTTGCAGATAGCGGTTTCTCCCCCGAAATACACGCAGGAGCACACGGGCTTTTCCAGCCCGGCAAAATCGCCTCCGTCCACTATAAAGCGGGCGCCTGCCTCAGCGGTATCAAAATCCAGGGAGTATTCCCGGGAGTCGAAATGGTTGAGCTCGTAGGTGGTTATTATCCTGCAGAAGCCGTCCCTGAGGCCAAAGCTTTCCACGTCGCAGCCGTCGTCCCGGACGATGCCCAGATACCCCTTGCCGCCACTGATGATACCGGCGATGCGGGGGGTATTCAGGTGGTCCTTCTCGTAGCCCATCTCTTCCAGCACCTTCCGAAGAGCGGCGGCAGGAGTTGCCCCGGCCTCCAGGGCGTCAAATATGGGGTCGGTGTGGGAGCCGTTGGTGGCTATGACGCCGTTTTTGGATATCCTGAGGGCGTTGTAGGCGATATACGGGTTGCGCTTCAGGTCCTCGGGGTCCAGGGGCTGAACGGCTATGCCCTCCGGGACCCGGACGGCGATGCGGTTGGGAAACGAGCGGGAGGACACCCTGTAGCCGGCAAAGGGCCTGCCCCCTGCCATGCCTATAACAACTATTCTTCCTGTGTACATTATACTGTCTCCTTGATGCTTTTTATTCTCTTTGGGGTGAACGCCGACTTCCGGGCGTCCAGCAGCTCTTCCATCTGCTCCACCATTCTGAGCTGGGTGCGGCACCTGTCCAGATTGTGGTTTTCCCTGTGTATCTTGAAATACACGTCTCCGGAGAGATGGTCGGTCATGAACCTTATGCCGTCTTCAAAGGTGCGCAGCTTCGACGCCATGGCCAGGGTGGCTTTCTCCATGGCGTTGAGGCTTTCGCCGCAGCTTTCCAGAAAGCCCTTGCTGAAGGCGTTGTAGTAATCCATATCGAAATTCACCTTTGAAAGGTCTTTTTCGTCCTCCTCGGCGGTGCAGCAGCCAATGCGCACGGCGTCCCCGAAATCGTTGCCGATGATGCCGGGCATAACTGTGTCCAGATCTATGACGCATACGGCTTTGTCTGTTTTTTCGTCAAACATCACGTTGTTGATCTTGGTATCGTTGATGGTCACCCGGGTGGGTATATCCCCGTTTTTCTGCAGATCGGTCATAAAGGAGACCTCGTGTTCCCTGGCCATCATAAAGTCTATCTCTTTTTTACAGGCCTTGAGCCTGCCGAACCTGTCGGCCTTTATGGCTGCTTTCAGGGCCTTGAAACGGGCCGGGGTATCGTGAAAATGAGGGCTGGTTTCATACAGGGTGCCTATGGGAAAATCGGAAAGCCGGCGCGAGAAATCGCCTATGGCCCTGCCCGCCTCATACATCATATCGGCGTTCTTTATAAGCTCGTAGGTCCGGGAGCCGGCAATAAAGTCGTACACTCTCCACCAGTTGCCCCGGGAGTCGTTATAGCAGTTTTTGTCCTCCGTAGTAAAGACCACGTTCAGAGTGGGCTGCCCCTTGGAACGTATGTGTTCCGTCACCCTGCAGATGTTTTCCATCACCTCCAGGGGCTTTGTGAACACCTTGTGGTTTATGCGCTGAAGCACGTATTTCCCGCCGGCGCATTCCACGCAGTAGGTGTCGTTTATATGTCCGTTGCCGAAGGGGTAGCAGTCCAGGCACGCGTCCCCCAGCCCGAAGGCGTCAAGCACCTCTTTCATTTGTTTATCCATTTTTCTTCTCCGTTTTATAACCCTGCGGGTTGGCAGACTGCCAGCGCCAGGCGTCCCTGCACATATCTTCGATATCAAACTCGGCCTTGAAGCCCAGCTCCTTTTCGGCCTTGGAGGGGTCGGCGTAAACGGCGGCCACGTCTCCCGGCCTCCGGGGGGCGATCCTGTAGGGGACCTTTTGCCCCGACGCTTTTTCGAAGGCCTTCACCATCTCCAGCACCGAAACTCCTCTGCCGGTGCCCAGGTTCCAGGTATAGACACCGGGCTTTCCGAATATTCTTTCAAGAGCCTTCAGGTGGCCCTTGGCCAGGTCCATGACGTGGATGTAATCCCGCACTCCCGTTCCGTCGGGGGTGTCGTAATCGTTTCCGAACACGCTGAGCTCCGGCAGTTCTCCCACGGCCACCTTGCTGATAAAGGGCATCAGGTTGTTGGGGATGCCCTTCGGGTCTTCGCCTATGAGCCCGCTTTTATGGGCCCCCACGGGATTGAAATACCGCAGAAGGGCAATGGAAAGGCTGCCGTCGGAAACGTAAAGGTCCCGCAGCATCTCTTCTATCATCAGTTTGGTGCGGCCGTACGGGTTGGTGGCGGAAAGGGGGAAATCCTCCCGGATGGGCACAGACGCCGGGTCGCCGTAAACAGTGGCGGAAGAACTGAAAACCAGGCAGCGCGAGCCGTATTTCCTCATGCACCGCGCCAGGTTCACCGTGCTGCCCAGATTGTTAGCGTAGTAGGCCATGGGCTTTGCCACGCTTTCCCCCACAGCCTTGAAGCCTGCGAAATGGATCACGGCGTCGAAACGCTCCCGCGAAAAGAGCTGCCGCAGTTCTTTATAATTCTGCAGGTCGCAGCGGTAAAAATCAAAATCCCGCCCGGTGATCCGCTTTATGCGTTCCAGGGCCTCGGGGGAGGAATTGGAGAGGTTGTCCGCGATGGCTACGTCAAAGCCCGCTTCCAGCAGCAGGACCGACGTATGGCTGCCAATGTATCCCGCCCCTCCGGTCACAAGTATCTTCATAAAAAACTCCCTGTCGGTTATTCATAAATATTGTATCATATAATGGAAAATATGTCCAAAAGACCGGCGGGAAATGCCGAAGCATTTCCCGCCGGAAAAATAACGCAAACGCCAAAGGGTCAGCCTATGGTTTTTTCTATGGCGCTCCCTTTATCGGTTTTCTTCACCTTCAGTTTGCAGGGGATATTTTTCATAAGCAGCTCAACGTGGGATATGATGCCCACCAGGCCGTTGGCCTTCTGAACGCTGTTAAGGATATCCATAGCGTCTTCAACAGAATCGTCGTCCAGGGTGCCGAAGCCCTCGTCTATGAACAAAGCCTCGATCCTTATCCCGCTTTTCTGCGCCACGGAGGACATGCCTATAGCCAGGGCAAGAGACACAAGAAACTTTTCTCCGCCGGAAAGGGAACCCGCCGGACGCCCCTCGTTCTCCTCGCTGTATATGTCATGGACCAGGATATCCAGCCCCTCCTTGCGCTTGCCTTTTTCTTTTTCGCCGGTATTTGTCCTCAGGCTGTATCTGCCTCCGTGGACCTTTTCCAGCATATGGTTCGCAGCCCTGACCACCGAAGAAAACATTATGCCCAGAACGTATCTCTGAAGCCCCGTTCCCGAGTCGCCCCGGAGGCTTTTGGCAAAAAGGCAGTCTTCCTCGGTCTTCTGCAGGCTCTCTTCGAGCCCGCCGTCCTCATTTGTGAGCCGGCCGTATTTTTCCCCAAGCCTCTCTATCTCTTTTTTGCGGCCCCCGTCCAGGTTTTGGTATTCCTTTTGGGCGTCCTCCGCCTCCTTTCTGGCTGTTTCGCACTTGTCTTTGTCCGGCTCGGTCTTGCCGTCGAGTTCTTTTTGAAGGC
>JAGDAG010000115.1 GCA_017959625.1 Abditibacteriota bacterium
ACGAAGCGCCCGTAAACGTTGTTCAGGTGCCCTCTCAGAAAGCCGGCCCGGTCCGCGCCTATGTTGTAGGCCTCCGGGGCGGCGTAGTCCAGGTGCCGGACCCCCGCCTTCAGGTCGAAGGGCATCACCGCCGCCACTCCCTCGGCTCCCGTGCCGCCGTAGCCGCTGCGGGCCCCCATCAGGGTGAGGGGGTCGTATTTCCGGAGCTCCCTCACGGAATACTGGTAGCCCTTGCTTATAGTCTCGTCCATAAAGCGCCTGTAGGCGGCTATATACGCCGGAGAAACCTGTTCTTTGCCGGTGATCTGTCCGTCCGTGGGGCCGTCCAGGAGGGCGGGGTCCCTTTTGTCCGCGGGAGGGGTGAAGCCCCAGTCTTCAAAGGCGTTTTCCCGGGAGCCGTAATTATCCGTTATCCACCGGGTCCATTTTTCGTTGTAGCGCTGCCGGGTCTCGTAGCCTCCCACGTGGACCTCCCAGCCCAGGTCGTAGGAGAACACGGCTGAGGACCGGGCTATGCCCATGGAGCCCACAGTTTCTTTTATGGTATCGAAATTCAGGCCCAGGGGGTGGGTGCCGCCGGTGGCTATATGCAGCTTGATGCCGTGCTTTTCCGCCCTCATGCAAACGTCCCGCATAGGGGCGCCGTGGTTGAGGCCGAAGCTTATGCAGTTTATGCCCATTTTATCCAGCATGTCAAAATCCCTTTCTATTATGGCGGGGTCGTATTGCCAGGGGTGCTGCCAGGTGAGGTCAAAGAACTCGTGAGGGGGGAGCCCCGCAGCGTAGGATGGCCAGTAGTTTATGCCGTAGGGCACCCATTTTTGCCCTTTGAGCCAGAAATCTCCGCCGCGCCGGGTCACGGAATTGAAAGCAGTCCTTTTTTCCGGAGCGTAAACGGAGAAGGGCATCTCCAGCAGGTCCAGCAGCTCTCCGTTTTCGCCGTAAAGCCGGCAGACCGCGGTGAAAAAGCCTTTCTTCAGGGCGGGGCCTTTGTATTCGAAGGAAAAGTCTTCCCCGGGGGCGCAGTCAAGGGCGCGGGAACGGGAGAAAAGGACGCCGCCGTTTTCATCCGTGAGGGAAACCTCCGCTTTGCATCCCGTTTTTATCCCGCTGCGCACCGTCATGCCCAGCGCCGGCTTTTCCCCGGGCGCCACCGAAAACTCCCGGACGCCGCCCCGCGCTATGAAGGGCGCTCCCGTAAGCCTTTTTGCCGCCGCCTTCAGGATGCGGGCTGTATAGCCGGGATGCTTTTCCAGATACTTTTCGTCGTTGCCTATATACACGTAAACGTTGTTTTTGTCCCGGTCGTAATTGTAAACGGCTTCCGCGGCTATGCCTCTCATTTCGTCTCCGCTGTAAAGCGTTGCCAGGGGGACCTGCCGGAAGGGGCCTTCGTAGCCGGTGCCGTATCCCCGGTTACGCCAGAGGGGGGAGGCTATCCGGGCGTAGCCTTCGCTTGTATTGCCGGCCTGGTCTTTCAGAAGGCCGCCTTCGGTCTCGTGCATCTCATAGGCGGGATATATGCAGTGCATGTCCGGAACGGAAGCATCGGAGGAGCCGCTTTCGGTCTTAAAGTAGCATATGTCGCTGATATATATGTCTGCGGGATCCCCTATGACCGTATCCATCAGGGACACCCCCTCGCCTTTGGGGCCCGCCATTATGGATATCTCCGCCAGGTCCAGCTGCGAGAGATGCAGCCTGTCGCCGTCCAGGCCCCTGCCCTTGGAGCGGGAGTCCTGCCAGTAGGTGAAATCGTCCGCCCGGAGGGCGTATTCCGCAACGGAGTTTTTCAGTTCTATCTTTTTGTTCCAGCGGGAGCCGTCTTTTTCCTGCAGGAATATCCATACTGCGGGGGAGCGGAGGCTGCCCTTTGCCGAAAAGGTGATAAAGGAATCGTCGTCTATATCCGTTTGGTTGATCCGTTTCAGGGTGTAGGTCTGCCAGTCCGCCACCCGCGGCGCCGTGATATGCAGCATGCCGTCCTCCGGCTCCAGGGCCACGTCGGGCCGGCCCTCGGAGGACTTGAGGATGAAATCCCCGGCGCCCATTTCCGACAGGGGGGCAAGGACGCCGGTCTTCATGCCCGCCGCCGCGGCGTTGATCTCGCCGGCCGTCAGCCATTTTTCGCCCAGCTTCTGCAGCGGCTCCGTGAAGGGGAGCCCAGAGATGCCCAGATAATGGTTGCCGCCGTCCAGAAAGGCTTCCAGGGCGGGGAAGGCGTTTTTCGGGAAATACTGCGAACCTATGACGGCCAGCACGTCGCCGCCTTCTCCCCTGAGAGTCACGAGCCCGTCCGGGGCGACTGTCTTTACCGTCTGCCCGGCGAAGGCCTCTGCCACCGCCTTTGCCAGAGTTTCGTTTGGTTTGTGGGAATAAACGAACACCGTCGCCCCCGCCTGCAGCGAAAGTACCGCAAGAAACAGTATGAAAAACAATAATCTGTGCATCAAAACGCTCCTCAAAAGAAATATGCTACAACCTATTATAACATATCCCGGCTGCCGCGGAACAAAAAACCTGCCGCAAAAATGCTTCAAAGCGTGCCGCGGGGTGCTATAATGGATATGGGACCACGGCGCCCGGAGGGCTTTTTCCGGGCCCTGCGGTCCCCCGAAAAATAATTGCCGGAAGGAAAGTATATGAAGTTTGTTTTTTTGTTTAGCGCGATGCTTGTTTTCCTGCTGTTTGCGGCAGTGGGAGCCTTTGCCCTGACCCTGGCCGGCAAGGGGAAGCCCCTGTCCGTGATAGTGCTGGGCGCCGACGCCACGGAGCCGGAAAAGAACGCCGCGGCGGAGCTGGCGGATTACGTAGAAAAGATCTCCGGCGTCCGCCTTGAGACACAAGCCGAGCCTTCTGCGGATATGGCGAATATCCTGGTGGGGCAGACGGAAGCCGCCAAAGAGGCCCTGCCCGGCTTCGACTGGGACAGCCTTAAAAGCGACGGCGTCGTCATCAAAACGGTGCCCGGCGGCCTGGTGCTGGCGGGGGACAGGCCCAGAGGGACCCTTTACGCCGTATATGAATTTCTGGAGCGTTATCAGGGAGTGCGTTTCCTGACCATGGATGCGGAGATCGTTCCCCGCAGGGACAGCGTTTCCCTGCCGGACGGCGCCGAGTATATACATACGCCTCCCCTGTTTTCCCGGGAGGTCTATTACGAGCCCAACCACAAGGATTTCAGGCTGGCGGTGAAGCTCAGGCTCAACGGGCACTACAACTCCGCCATACCCGAGGAGTGGGGCGGTCGCTGCGAGCTCATAGGCTTTGCCCACACCTTCGAGGGCATGCTGCTGCCCGCCGGCAGATATTTCGCGGAGCATCCCGAGTGGTACGCCGAACGGGGCGGGCACCGGGTCCCCACCCAGCCCTGCCTCTCCGACCTAGAGGTGCTGGACAAGCTGGCGGAGAACGTTCTCGCCGAACTGGACAAGCGCAAGGACCCCATGATGATCTCCGTGACCCAGAACGACAACGACGCCCCCTGCCAGTGTGAGAAATGCCAGGCCATGGTGAAGGAGTTCGGAGCGGAGTCGGGGATGCTGATCAACGCCCTGAACTATATCTCGGACATAGTCAGGGAAAAGTATCCCGACGTGATGCTGGAGACCTTCGCCTATCAGTACACCGTGCCGGTGCCCACCAACATAACGCCCCGGGACAACGTGATAGTCCGTATCTGCGATATAGAGAACAACTTCGGGGAGCCCATCCGGGAGAAAAGCGGCAACGGCCCCTACAAGGTGATGGAGAACTGCCGCATATTCGGCTACGCGGACCAGCAGACAGTCAACGGCGACTACTACAAAAACCTGGAGGCCTGGAGCAAAATAGCCAAAAACCTGTTTATCTGGAACTACACGGTGAACTTCAACAATTCGTATATCATCCACCCCAACTTCCACTGCCTGAAGCCGGACGTGGAGACCTTTGTCCGGCACCGGGCCAGCGCCATTTTCGAGCAGGGGGACACCTTCAACCGTTCCGTGGCCTTCAACGTGGTGAAGCAGTATCTCATGGCGCACCTGCTGTGGGACCCCGGGATCGACGACGACGCTGTGATCAGGGATTTCATGCGGAACTACTACGGAGACGCCTGGGAAGATCTGTATAAGCTCATCTGCTTCTGCGAGAAGATAATAAAGGACAAGCGTATTTTCCTTTCCACCTATATGAACGACGTGAGCTGGATGAGCGCCGACGAGATGACGGAGTGCTTCCGCCTGTTCACCTCGGCCCTTTCCAAGGTCAGCGGCCGGAAGGAATACCGGGACCGGGTGTACAACGAGCTCCTTTTCTTCCAGACCGGCTGGTATCTGGCGGACGAAGAGACCCGGAAAAAGGTGGCGGAAAGCGGCTGGCTTCAGATCACCGATCCGGACAGGTTCGCAAAGGAACTGTACCGCTACGCCATGGCCACGGACAACGGCCGCTATTCCGAGGGCATGCCTCTGAACGCTACCCGTTTCGCCCCCTATATCCCTCTGGTGAAGTCCGGGAACGTTCCCCCCGAGTGCCGGGACCTGCCGGACGAAGACTGGCTGGAGATCCCCGCCGGGCAGATGGACGTCACTGCGGACAACGGCTGGGCAGAGCATCGGCGGGACAAAAAAGCCTTGGGCGGGATCGCCGCCGTGCTAAACACCAACTCGGTCCAGTGGGCAGTAAAGCGGGCCCTGGGCAGGGAGATCGAGGAAAAACAGATCGCGGGCTATACCAAAATGCGCATATACGGCGTGGTGAGGACCAACGGCAAAAAGCCGGAGGCCGACGGCAAGACCGCCCTGCACACCCTGATCTGGGACAGCGGCTACCGGCTGAACAATGAGCTGAAGGGACGGGAGCTTTCCGACGAATACGCCACGGTGGAGCTGGGCGAGTGCAGTACAGAGGGTTTGCAGAACCCGGGCCTGTATTTCTTCACCCACCCCGACAAGGACCTGGGAGACGGCGTCTATTTTGACAGGGTGTTCATCATATTTGAAAAGTAAACGGCAGGCCTCTGCCGGATATAGCAGCAAGGAGTTAGAATGAAATATCTGTTGTTGGTTTTATGCGCCCTTCTTTCGGCCGGCGGCGCCCTGGCCCTGGACCTGGTCCGGGACGGACAGCCCGTGGCGGTGATAGTTTTGGGAAAGGACGCCACCGCGCCCGAAGCGAACGCGGCGGCGGAGCTGGCGGATTATATCGAAAAGATCTCCGGCGCCCGGCTTGAGACAGTAGCCGAGCCTTCCCGGGAAATGGCGAATATCCTGGTGGGGCAGACGGAAGCCGCCAAAGAGACCCTGCCCGGCTTTGACTGGGCTTCCCTCAAGAGAGACGGAGTGGTGATCCAAACCGTGCCGGGCGGACTGGTACTGGCGGGGGACCGCCCCCGGGGCACCCTCTACGCCGTGTATGAATTTCTGGAACGGTACCTGGGGGTGAGATATCTGGCCCCGGATGCGGAGACGGTGCCCGAAAAGAGGACCGTCACAGTTTCGGACAAGACGAAATACATATACACGCCCCCCATGTTCTCCCGGGAGGTGTTCTACAAGCCCAACCAGGAGGACGACAAGCTGGCGGTGAAGCTGAAGCTCAACGGACACTCGAACTCCATACCCGAGGAGTGGGGCGGCAACTGCGAGCTCATAGGCTTTGCCCACACCTTCGGGCACATGCTGCTGCCGGAGAGCAAATACTTTGCGGACCATCCGGAATGGTATTCGGAGATAAACGGCAAACGGATGCCCTATCAGCCCTGCCTCTCCAACCCGGAGGTGCTGGACACCCTGGCGGAGAACGTCCTCGCGGAACTGGACAAGCGCAGGGATCCCCAGATGATCTCCATCACCCAGAACGACAATTTCTCTCCCTGCCAGTGCGAAAAATGCCGCGCCATGGTGAAGGAATTCGGGGCGGAATCGGGGATGCTGGTGAACGCCCTCAACTATATATCCGACAAGATAAAGGACAAATATCCCGACGTGATGCTGGAGACCTTCGCCTACCAGTACACCGTGCCGGCGCCCACCAACATAAAGCCCCGGGACAACGTGATAATCCGCATCTGCGACATAGAGAACAACTTCGGGGAGCCCATCCGCGACAGGAGCAGAAACAGGCCCTACAAACTGATGGAGAACAGCCGCCTGTTCCCTTACGTGGATCACCAGACCGTCAACGGGGATTTTTACAAGAGCCTGGAGGACTGGAGCAGGATAGCGAACCATCTCTTTATCTGGAACTACACGGTGAACTTTTTCAACTACTACATCATCCACCCCAACTTCCATGCCCTGAAACCGGACGTGGAGACCTTTGCCCGGCACAAGGTGAGCGCCGTGTTCGAGCAGGGGGACTGCTTCAACCGGGCGGTGGCCTTCAACGTGGTGAAGCAGTATCTCATGGCCCATCTGCTGTGGGACCCCGCCGTGGACGACGACGCCCTCATGAAGGAGTTCATGCAGAACTACTACGGAGACGCCTGGGAAGATCTGTATAAGCTCATCTGCTACTGCGA
>JAGDAG010000116.1 GCA_017959625.1 Abditibacteriota bacterium
ATGTCATCGTCAAAGTCAAAGCCGGCGGCAAGCTCCTTTAATATGAAGCCGAACAGGGGCTTGTAGTCGCAGCATTTGTAGGGGTCGCTGAGAACGGCCTTCGTTTTCAGAGCCTCCTCCGCCCGTCTGCGGAATTCCCCGAGGGTCATGGGCACGCGGATGACGTTGGGATACTCCGCCGGCAGAGGCCTGTCCCCCACCACAAAAAAGGAGACGTTTTTGCTGCGGCTGCAGCAATGCTGCCACAGTGGCATTATCTGCGGATATTCGCCGAAATATACCGCGATGACACAAAGCTTCATTGTTTTTCCGAAAGCGCCCTTTCGTATCGCTGTCTTTAGCGGAGCGCGCCCCGCTTTTTTTCTTTAAAAAAGCCGCGGCAGATGCCGCGGCGCAGGTCCTTAGTCTCTTCTGAAAAGGTCTCTGGTATATACCTTTTCTTCCGCCGGGGCAAGGCACGCGTCAAACCGGTTGGCCAGGATGACGTCGCTTTCCTTCATAAAGGCGTCAAGGTCGTTCACCACCTTCGAGTTGAAGAAAAGGCTCCCGTCTTCAAGGGTAGGCTCGTATATGATTATGGGTATGCCCTTGGCTTTTATGCGTTTCATCACTCCCTGGATGGCGGAGGCCCGGAAGTTGTCGCTGTTGGACTTCATGGTGAGCCTGTAAACCCCCACGCAGCCGGGCTTTTTGGCGATGATGCTGTCGGCGATGAAGTCCTTGCGGGTGGTGTTGGATTTCACCACGGCCTCTATCATGTTCTGGGGCACGTCCCTGTAGTTGGCCAGCAGCTGCTTGGTGTCCTTGGGCAGGCAGTAGCCGCCGTAGCCGAAAGAGGGGTTGTTGTAATGGGTGCCGATGCGGGGATCCATACAGACGCCCCGTATTATTTTCTCGGTGTCCAGCCCCTTGGTCTGGGCGTAGGTGTCCAGCTCGTTGAAATAGGCCACCCGCACGGCCAGATAGGTGTTGGCAAAAAGCTTTATGGCTTCCGCCTCGGTGAGGGGAGCGATAAGGGTCTTTATATGCTCGTCTTCGCCTCCGGCGCGCTTCCGTTCGGTCTCGGCGCCCTCCAGCAGCAGGTCGGCGAACATCTGCGCCTCCCTCTCCTGTTCCTCGGGGGCTCCCACCACTATGCGGCTGGGGTGCAGATTGTCGTAAAGAGCCTTGGATTCACGCAAAAATTCCGGGCTGAAGATGATATTCTTCGCGTTGTATTTTTTCCGCACGCTCTCGGTGTAGCCTACCGGGATGGTGGATTTTATCACCATAAGCACGTCCGGGTTGCATTTCAGGGTGCATTCTATGGCGTCCTCCACGGCGGAGGTGTCGAAAAACTGCCCCACGTCGTCGTAGTTGGTGGGGGTGGCTATCACCACCAGCTCCGCAGAGGAGTAAGCCGCCTCTTTATCCACGGTGGTGAAAAGGTCCAGGGTCCTTTTTCCTTCTCTCGCCTCCTTAAAGAAGCGCTCTATCTCGTCGTCCTGTATGGGGCTTATGAATTTGTTCAGCTTTTCGGCCTTGGCAGGGGTGGTGGTGATGGCTGTCACCTTGTGGTTCTGCGCCAGCAGAACAGCCAGGGAAAGGCCCACGTAGCCTACTCCCGCAACGGTTATCTTCATTGGTTTTTCCTTGTTTTTGTATGTTTCGCGGTTTTTGCTGCTCTCCGGACCGCGGCCTTTTTGTCCGTTTCTCCGAAAGGGCATGATGCGTTTCCGTATCTAATATATCACAAAAGCCCCCGGGTGTCAATAATACGCCCGGTCAGCGCTTTTTCAGGAAATTAAAAACGGCAAAGGCCGTGCTGAGCAGCGGAACGACGAAACGCGGATCTTTGAATACTGCCAGGAGGCATATCAGCTTGTGGAACTTCTTATAACCGCGTTCCCGCAGCACCCTGCCTCTGCGCTCCGAGGCAAAGCGGTTCATTTCTTCCAGGCAGGGCTTTGCCAGCCTTCTGTCCTCCGGACCGAAGTTTTTCCAGCTTTTCCACATACGCTCTATGGAGACCAGACAGTCGCCTTCCAGGATGCGGATACAGGCCTCGTCCGTGACCAGCGCCGACAGAAACTTGTATCTTTGCAGGTGAACGTCCCAGCGGTCGATGAGGCGTTTTGCGGAGTAGTTGAAGGTGAGGCTGCTTTCCCTTATCCGGTAATCGAACAGTATATCGGGGATCAATACCACTTTTTCAGCGAGGTCGATGAGCCGGTAGACCACGGCGCTGTCCCCGAAATATTTGTCCTCCGGAAGCCTGACGTCCGAAAACAGCGCCGATTTGTAAAGCTTGTTCCACGGCATGCTGTTGAGCCGGTCTCTGTTTATGAAGCGTATGAGCCTCTCTTCTCCGGTGAGGACCACCTTGCTGTCCGACGGGAACGCCGGCCTTTTGTCTTTGCCGTCTGCAATTATATAATAATCGCAGGATACCAGGTCTGCGCCCTCTTCCTCCGCCGCCCGGCAGAGGGTGTGCACCGCGTCCGGCTCCATCCAGTCGTCGCTGTCCAGAAACGACACGTATTCCGTGGCCGGGTCCATATTGTCCAGGGCGAAATTACGGGCCGCCGACAGCCCCCGG
>JAGDAG010000117.1 GCA_017959625.1 Abditibacteriota bacterium
GGCCCTGAAGATACTTTCGGAAAGGCCGGAAAAATACCGCGCCGTATCCGTGTCGGAAATGGCCCGGCTGATACAAACCGAAAAAAAAAACAACTAAATGATCAAATCGGGTATCTTTTTCAGACTGCACAGTGATATAATAACATAGAAAAACAAAAAAACAACGGAGATCCCGACATGGCAATGACAAGCAGAGAGCGGATGCTTACCGCTCTCAGTAACGGCCGTCCCGACAGGCTCCCCTGCCAGGTCCACGGCTGGATGGAATACTATCTGCGAACATATTTGGGCGATATGGACTGGTACCACGCTTTCGAACGCTTCGGCATGGACTACGCCATATACGTAAGCCCCGCCTGGCAGTTCGATCCGGAGGATCAGGCGAAATGGGTGTGCGACCGCAAAACGGACAACGAAAAGCGCTGCTGGGAGGAACAGATCACCACTCCCGAAGGCACCCTGTTCCACAAGGGGGAGTGGAACGAGTTCACCCCCTGGGAAACGGAAGAGCTGGTCAAGACCCAAAGAGACTTTGAATTGTGGGACAAATACTGCCCCGTGCCGGTAAGCTGCGACATGAGCCACATGTTCGCCGCAAAGGAACGGCTGGGGGACAATGGCATCATCCGCTGCCACCCCTGCAATATGGCGGGACAGGGCAGCCCCTGGCAGGCCCTGTGCATCCTGATGGGCACCGAGCCCGCTATAATGGCGGCCATGGACGACCCGGATTTCGTGCACCACGCCCTGGACAGGATACTGCAGAAGACCCTTAAAACAGCCTCGCTTATGGAAGGGGTCCCCGCGGATATGATAGAGACGGGAGGAGGAGCCGGCTCCGACACCGTGATAAGCCCCCGCATGTTCAAAGAGTTCTGCCTGCCCTACGACAAGGTCCAGCACAAGGCCTTCGCGGACCTGGGCCTCAAGATAGTCTATCACCTGTGCGGAGGCGTCATGCACATGCTGGAGCTGGTGGCGCAGAACGGCGCCCACGGCCTGGAGACCATGACTCCGCCTTCCATGGGGGGCAACTGCGACCTCCGGGAAGCCAGCAGGCTGGTGGGGGACAGGCTTTTCTTCATAGGCGGCTTCGATCAGAACGCCGGCTTTGAGAAGGGCACGCCGGAAACGGCCAAAAGTCTGGTCCGGGAATGCTTTGAAGCCACCCGGGACCACGCCGGCTATATCATAGCCCCCTCCGACCATTTCTTCTTCGGCGACCCCGAAAACCTGCAGGCCTTTGCCGACGCGGCAAAGGAATGCGTTTACTGACATACAAATGCGGCGGATAAAAACTCCGCCGCATTTTTTCGCAAATACCCCGTAAAACCACATTGACCCCGCTTCCCGCATCTGTTATACTGTAATTAGTAAAGGCCTTTTATAAATTGATTTTATCAAGGAGGAAAACATGCTTGCCGGCTTCGGAAAAGAAAATATAGACCCCCCCGCAGGCGCCGAGCTCAGCGGCTACGGCTATTATCTTGAAAGAAAAAACACCGGGGCTATGGACCATCTGTACGCCAGATGCCTGTATCTGGAAAACCCGGAGGAAAAATTCGCCGTGGTCTCCTGCGACCTTATAGGTCTTTCGCCGGAGATCTGCGCCGCGGCAAGGGAGCTTGCCCGGACGCGCCTGGGCATAGCGCCGGAAAAACTCATGATCTGCGCCACCCATACTCATACGGGGCCCGCGTCCGCCCGGCTGGAGGGCTGCGGCGTGATGCACCCGGGATATGCGGCGTCCCTGCCGGACAAGATCTTCGCCGCCGTTAAAAAAGCGGCGGAGGACAAGGCGCAGGTAACGGAAGAAAAGACCGCCGACGCAAAGATCGAACCCATAGGCTTCAACAGGGCCATTGCCGGCGGGCCTCACGATGATCACGTCCGCGGCGCCCTGTTCGCAAGGAGCGGCCGGAGCAGCGTCGCCCTGGTGAGCTACGCCTGCCATCCCGTCACACTGGGGCCTCTGGACAGGTTTTCCCCGGATTACCCGGGAGAAGTGTGCCAATGCTTTGAGGAACAAGGCGTGAGCCCCGTTTTTCTTACGGGGATCTGCGGAGACATAGACCCGGTGAACAACCTTATCAAGTGGGGCAGCGGGACGAAGGAGATAATCAGGGGATACGGCGAAAGGATCTTTGAGGGATTCTATAAAAACCTTACGCCTGCGGAGCCGGCTTTCGGGACAGACCATTTCGAAACGGAGCTGCCGGTGGTCCCCCTGAAGCCGGAAGAACTCGACTCGTACCGGGAAAGAGCGGGCCACGAAAAGACCTTCGCGGCCTGGAAAAAGGCCATGACGGAGCTTGAGCCCGCCACGGACAGAGAGCGTATAGAGATAAGGGCCGTCCGCACCGGCGATCTGGTTTTCGCTTCGGTCCCCTACGAGGCCTTTACCTGTATCGGGGACCGCTTGAGAGAGGCCTTCCCCAACGCCTTCGTTGCCGGCTGCTCCGACGGCATAAGGGGCTATCTTCCCTCCCGGGAAGACTGGGACGGAGGCGCCTACGCCGCCATAGGCGCTGCATTCATTTATCTGAGGCCATTCTTTGCAAAAGGAGCGGCGGAACTGCTGGGAGAAACCCTCCGGGACAGGCTTGCCGAAACGCTGAGATGACAGGACAGACCGCTATACACATCCGCAATCTGCACAAGGTTTACAGGCTTTTGGCCGACGGTCCCCTCACCCGGTTCGCCCTGATGAAAAAATCGGATCTGAGCCTCATGAGCATGACCAACCTTATAAACCAGCTTGCCGAAGAGGGCGTGGTGGATTGCTACAAAGAGGAGACTGCCGTAAAAAGAGTGGGAAGAAAGGCCAGGACGGTGATCCTCAAAACAGAAGCGCCCGTATGGCTGATAATGGACCTGAGAAACGCCTCCATAGTATGCGAGTTCTTCAAGGCCGACCGGAAAAAAGCCGGAACGAAAACCTTTGACGGGCCGGACTACAACAGGACCTTTTCGGAATTCCTGGCATTTCTCGGCTCCGCCGCCCGCCGGTTCCCTCTGCGGGGCGCGGCAGCCATAACCCCGGGCCCCTACGACCCGAAAACGGACAGAGTGAAAAACATCAGGATACCCGAGCTGAACAGCATGCCTCTGCAAAAGACGCTTTCGGAAGCCCTGGGCCTGGACTGCTATATAGAAGAGGACGTCAAGCTGTCCGCCATCGCCTGTTCGGAAAGGTTCCCCTATATGGAAAGCCTGTATTACCTTTATATAGGGACAGGCGTGGGAGGAGCCTTCGTGAACAAAGGGGACGTGATAAAGGGGCTGAACCTCATGGCGGGAGATCCCGGGCAGCTGCTCTGGGAAGGCCGCACCTTTGAGGAGCAGCTGAAGACCGAGACCGTCCTTGCGGAGGCCGCCGCCGGCAGCGCGGAAGAGGTGATAAGGAAAAAAGCAGAGGTGGCGCGCAGGCTTGCGGACATCATACTGTGGATACTGGACCCCCACGTCCTTATAATAGACTGCGCCTGGCCAGGAAAGCTCAGGAGCCTTTTTGCAAAGGAAACAAAAACTCTGCTTTCCGAAAACACCTGGAGGATCATGCCCGCCATATCCATACCTGAGGGCCCGGAACAGGAGTCCGCTCTGGGCGCCATCAACATCATGGAACTAAGGTGGATCACACAGTTCTGCACGAAAGAAAAACAAACACCGAGGAAAGAACAATGACAAAACCCGCCATACTGGGAGGCTCTCCCGTAAACGACGCCCTGCCGGATTTCATACGCTGGCCGAGACCTACAGAAAAAATAAAAGAAGCCCTTCTCCGGACCCTTGCTTCCGGAAACTGGGGGACCCTCAGCAAGGAAAACTCCGACTTTGCCAAAAAATGGGCCGAATACACCGGAGCCGGCTACGCCCTTCCCTGCCTTAACGGCACCATAGCCATCGAGCTGGCCCTTCGGGGGCTGGGCATAGGAAGAGGCGACGAAGTCATCACCACCGGCTACACCTTTACCGCCACGGTGCATTCCATAGTAAACGCAGGGGCGGCGCCCGTGTTTGCGGATATCGACCCCGAGACCTTCTGTATAGACCCGAAATCGGCGGAAGAGAAGATCACGCCCCGCACCAAAGCCATACTGGGCGTGCATCTGGGAGGCAGGCCCTTCGACGCCGACCTGTTGCGCGATATATGCAAAAAGCGGGGCCTGTACCTTATCGAAGACTGCGCCCACGCCCACGGCTCGCAGTGGAAGGGGCAGAAAACAGGCGCCCTGGGGAACGCCGGCTGCTTCAGCTTCCAGGCAAGCAAAAACATCAGCGCCGGCGAAGGCGGAGCGGTGACCACCAACGACAGGGACCTTTACGAAAGGCTGTGGAGCATGCACCACAACGGCAGGGCCTTCGGCCGCCTGATCTACGACCATCCCGTGCTTTCCACCGACGCCAGGCTGGCGGACTGGCAGTGCGCCGCGCTTTCGGCCCAGCTGCCTTATCTGGACGATCAGATCACGGCCCGCATGGAAGGGGCGGAGCGCTTAAACAGCGCCTTTGAAAAGCTCCCCTTCCTGGAGCCATTGGCAAAGGATCCCCGCATAGAGCGCAACTCTCTGCACCTTTTCTGCTTCCGCTACAAGCCGGAGGGGCTCAACGGCCTTTCCAGGGAACAGTTCATCGAAGCCCTTGCAGCAGAAAACGTATGTTTGCCCGGCACGGGCTACGCGGATCCTATCTACGAAATGGCCATGCTTTACACCGACGACTTTAAAAAGCTCACCGGCGAAGAATTCAAAAAGCCCTGCCTGCCCGCCAACGACCTTATAGCCCACAGGGAAGGCTGCTGGCTGTATCACAGCTCCCTTCTGGGCGGACAGGAAGGGACCGACAGGATACTGGAAGCCATAGACCGGATCGCAAAATACAGCGAAGAACTGAAAAACACGGAGGCGTAACATGTCAAAACTTGCAATAAACGGCGGGACCCCGGTATTTACCGGCAGCTTCCCTTCCTGGCCTTACTGGAACGACGAAGAGAAAGAAAACCTGCTGCGGGCCCTTGAGGCCGGACAGTGGGGGACCCTGGGCGCCGAAGCCCTGACCTTTGCCAAAGAGTTTTCCGATTACATAGGCACAAAATATGCAGTGTGCGTCAACACGGGCACCCAGGCCCTGGAAATGATGCTCCGGGGCTGCGGCATCGGCTACGGGGACGACGTCATCACCACTCCCTATACCTTTTCCGCAACGGTATCCTCCATAGCCTGGTGCGGAGCCATGCCCGTGATGGCGGACGTGGATCCGGACACCAGCAATATCGACCCGGATTCCCTGGAGGACTCTTTGACGAGCCGCACCAAAGCCATTCTGCTGGTCCACGTGGCGGGGCGCCCCTGCGACATGGACGCCGTGTGCGATTTTGCCAAAAAGAAGGGCATACTGGTGCTGGAGGACTCGGCCCACGCCCACGGCTCGGAATGGAAGGGCAGAAAATGCGGCAGCCTGGGAGACGCTTCCGCTTTCAGCTTCCAGGGCAGCAAGGCCATCACCGGAGGGGAAGGCGGCTGCGTGACCACCGATAACGAAAAGATATACGACAAGGTGTGGGAATACCACAATTCCGGACGGGCCAAGGACGGCTCCACGGTGATGGGGACCAACGCCCGTATGGCGGAATGGGAAGCCTCCGTTCTGAGGGCCCAGCTGAAGCGCCTTCAGGACCAGTGCCTGCTGCGGCAGAAAAACGCCGCTTACGTCTCCTCCCGCATAGAGGGGCTGCCCGGCGTCACCCTGCCCAGGAAGGACAGCAGGATAACTCTGTGGAACGGGTATATGTACGCCTTCAGGGCCAAAAACAGAGACCGGTTCGTGGAGGCCCTGAACGCGGAGGGCATACCCTGCAGCAAGGGCTACCCTTCCCTTGAGGATATGGGCATGCTCCGGGAAGCCTATTTCGAGAAGCACACCGGACGGAAGTTCCGGGGAGCCGCCCGGAAGGACGGCATAAGCCTCCTGGTAAAGGAAGCGGTGTGGATACCCGCCCCGATCCTCATGGGGGGCGAAGAAGAAACGGAAAAGATAGCCGAAGCCATAACCAAGGTGGCAAAGGAGATAAACTGACCCTGCGGCAGCCCTGAGGCCTCCGGGCTGCCTTTTGTTGACTTGCAGAGGGCGGATATAGTATAATGTTATATGGTATCTTACCTTTGTAAGGCCCTTTATTGTATTATTTCAAGGAGATCAAAATATGGAAATCAGAAACAAAGCCGCCCTTGACTTGGTAGATCAGATGATCGAGCTTTGTAAGCCTGACCAGGTCGTCTGGTGCGACGGCTCCGAAGAAGAAAGAAACAAACTTCAGGACAAAGCTGTTGAGACCGGAGTTCTGGACAAACTTAATCAGGAGAAGCTGCCGGGCTGCTATCTTCACAGAACAGACCCCAACGACGTGGCCCGCACCGAAAAGCTCACCTTTATCTGCTGCCGCAGAAAAGAGGACGCAGGCCCCACCAACAACTGGATGGACCCCCAGAGAGCCTACGCCGAGACGGGAGCCAATTTCGTGGACAGCTTCAAAGGCAGGACCATGTACGTGGTGCCCTTCATCATGGGCCCCGCGGGAAGCCCCTTCTCCAAGGTGGGCATCGAGATCACCGACAGCATCTACGTGGTCCTCAACATGAGGATTATGACAAGAATGGGGCAGATCGCCATGGATCAGCTGGGCGAAGACGGCGAGTTCACCAAATGCCTGCACTGCACCGGCGATCTTTCCATAGAGAAAAGACGCATACTCCACTTCCCCGAGGACAACACCATCTGGAGCTTTGCCTCCGGCTACGGCGGAAACGTGCTGCTGGGCAAAAAATGCCTGGCCCTGAGGATCGCCTCCTATCTGGCGAAGCAGGAAGGCTGGATGGCGGAGCATATGCTCATCCTGGGTCTCACAGACTCCAACGGCGAAAAGACCTATATCGCGGCGGCATTCCCTTCCGCCTGCGGCAAGACGAACCTGGCCATGCTCATCCCTCCCGAGTCCTTCCCCGGCTACAAGGTGGAGACCCTGGGCGACGATATCGCCTGGATACGCAAGGGAGCGGACGGACGGTTCTACGCCCTTAACCCCGAAGCGGGCTTCTTCGGCGTAGCCCCGGGCACCAGCAAAAAATCCAATCCCAACGCCCTGGCCACCACCCGCAGCAACACCATCTTCACAAACGTGGTCAAGACCGACGACGGCGACGTTTGGTGGGAAGGCATGGGCAAGGACACCACTCCCGCCCACGGCATAGACTGGCTGGGCAAAGACTGGACTCCCGCTTCCGGCGAGAAGGGCGCTCATCCCAATTCACGGTTCACAGCCCCCGCCTGCCAGTGCCCCTGCATATCTCCCGACTGGGAGAAGCCCGAAGGCGTGCCTCTTTCGGCCATCCTCTTCGGCGGGCGCCGGGCAAAGCTGGCTCCCCTGGTATTCCAGAGCTTCGGCTGGAACCACGGCACCTTCCTGGGAGCCACGATGGCTTCCGAGACCACCGCTGCAGCCACCGGCGCAGTGGGCGTGGTGAGAAGAGATCCCATGGCCATGATACCCTTCTGCGGCTACGATATGGCAGATTATTTCGGGCACTGGATCGAAATGGCAAAGGACGACCCCAACGCTCCCAAGATATTCCACGTGAACTGGTTCCGCCAGGACGACGAGGGCAACTTCCTGTGGCCCGGCTTCGGCGACAACCTGAGAGTGCTGGACTGGATAGTCCGCCGCTGCAAGGGCAAGGCCGGCGCAAAGGAAACGGCCATCGGCTACATACCCAACCCCGAAGACATCAACACCGACGGGCTGGATATTTCCCGGGAAACTCTCGAAGAGATCCTTTCCGTGGACAAAGAAGCCTGGAAGGCCGAGATCCCCGGCATGGAAGAATTCTTTGCCAAATTCGGCGACAAGCTCCCCAAAGAGATCAGAGCGGAGATCGACGCCCTAAAGGAAAGGCTCGGCAAATAAGCAGTACACAAAAAAAAGCCCCCCGGCGGGGGCTTTTTTTTATCTTTACGGCGCGGCCTGTTTCAGCCCAGAAGGTCTTCGCCCTCTCCCATCACGCAGATATCCACGCACACGGCGTCCTCCAGATGGAAGCACATCATTTTGTGGCCGGTGTCGCTGTTGTATATGGCGCGCAGTTGCGGCATGGCCTCCAGCATGGCTTCGGCGTATCCGGGATCGGTCTCAAAAACCGCTTTTCCCGTGTATCTCAGCCAGTGTCCGTCTTTTTTTACCGCCGCTATCTCGCACAGGGGGTTTGCGGCAAGCTGCCTGTAAACGTTTTTGAAATCGCCGACGCCGAATATCACTTTGCCGTCCTTATCAAGAAAAGCGCCCAGGGGCCTCAGCCTCGGCCGGCAGCCGTCGCAGGTGGCGAGAAAAAACACGCCCGTCTCTTTCAGAAAATCTCCGATCCTGCTCACATTATCACCTCGCAAAAGATTATTTCAAGTATATTATAGCATACGCCCCCTCCAAAGCGGCTTTTCCTTTCCGGGTATTTCCGAAAAAAACAAAACTCTATTGTATAAGCCGCCTTTTTGGTGTATAATTTTAGTAAGAAACATCAACGGAGGCGATACATTGTCTGTAAAAGTAACTGTCTGGAACGAGTTCCGGCATGAAAAAGATCCCAATCATCCCTGCGGCAGGGTGTATCCCAAGGGCATCCACGGCTGCATAGCGGATTTTCTCAACCAAAACGACGGCATAGAGGCCCGGACCGCCACCCTGGACGAACCCGAACACGGCCTCACGGACGAAGTGCTGGAGGATACCGACGTTCTCACCTGGTGGGGGCACATGGCGCATCATGAAGTCTCCGACGCGGTGGTGGACAAGATCCAGCAAAGAGTTTTGAACGGCATGGGGCTCATCCTTCTCCATTCCGCCCATTTTTCAAAGATATTCAGAAGGATGATGGGCACCAGCTGCGGGCTCAGATGGAGAGAGCTGGCGGACGAACACGAAAGGGTGTGGTGCGTGGATCCTTCCCACCCCGTGGCCGAAGGGCTGGGAGAATGCTTCGTGGTGCCCCATACCGAGATGTACGGCGAGCATTTCGATATCCCCGATCCCGACGCCACGGTGTTCATTTCCTGGTATAAGGGCGGAGAGGTGTTCCGCAGCGGCTGCTGCTGGCACAGAGGCAAAGGAAAGATATTTTATTTCTCTCCCGGCCACGAGACCTTCCCCATTTACAAGCAGGAAGAGGTGCAGAAGGTCATCACCAACGCCGTGCTGTGGGCGGCGCCGGCCAAGAACGGCGTGTTCCCCATGACAGGCAGCGTGCACGCAAAGGTTCCGCCGGAACCGTATGAAAAATAAGCAAAACGGCATAAAGGGAAGCTCCGGCTTCCTTTTTTTTCTGTTTTTTTTGCCTGCACTATGAAAAACGTTTCGGATTAATGTATAATATAAGTAGTAATACTAAAATCCCGGGGGCTGTAAAACATGTTCGGAAATCTGCCTTTGGCGCTTGATATAACCAATCTGCGTCCCTTCGTTTCCCGCGAAGAACTGACACGCAGGGAAGCGGCCGTCGCCTTTTGCGACAGGCAGTTGAAGGAAGGCGTCTGCGCCGGAAGCGCTTTTACCGGCTGGCTCCGCCCGGATTCCATCCTCGGGCCCGGCGAAGCGGACAAAATACGCGAAAAAGCAGATTTTCTAAGGAACAATAGCGACGTTTTGTTAGTTATAGGAATAGGAGGCTCTTATCTGGGGGCCAGAGGCGTCATAGAGGCCCTCTCCGATTCCCCGGAAAGAGTGGTCTTTGCCGGCCATAACATTTCCGCTTCCTATATGGCTAAGTTAAAGAAACGTCTCGACGGCAAAAAGGTGGCCCTGAACGTCATCAGCAAATCGGGGACCACTACCGAGCCTGCCGTAGCCCTGAGGATCTTCGGAGACCTGGTAAAGGACAGGCGGCTCATGGTGGCCACCACCGACAGGAAAAAGGGCGCCCTCCACGACTATGCGGCTTCTCTGGGGCTGGACACCTTTGCGGTGCCCGAAGATATCGGCGGAAGATATTCGGTGCTTTCCGCGGTGGGCCTCCTTCCCGCCGCGTATGCGGGCCTGGATATAAACGCCCTTACCCGGGGCGCGTCGGAAGCGTCGCAGGCCATGGAAAACGCTCCCTTTGAAAGCGACCCCTCCCGCATTTATGCGGCGGCGAGGCACGTACTTTTCCTGAAGGGCTTTGACACCGAGATTTTATCCGTTTTCGAGCCCGGGCTGTTTTACATGGCGGAATGGTGGAAGCAGCTTTACGGAGAAAGCGAGGGCAAGGAAGGCACGGGCATCTTTCCCGCGTCCTGCACCTTTTCCACGGACCTCCATTCCATGGGCCAGTACATACAGCAGGGCAGGCGGAGGCTGCTGGAGACCTTTCTGATGATCGGCGAAGGCTCCGCGGACCTGGCGGTCCCCCGCAGCGAGGACGACACGGACGGCATGAACTACCTTGCGGGAAAGCAGGTGGACTTCATAAACCGCATGGCCTATGAGGCTACCGCAAAGGCCCACGCGGACGGCGGAGTGCCGAATATGACCGTTTTTCTCGAAAAAGCAGACGAACGTTCTTTCGGCGCCCTCATCTGGTTTTACGAAAAGGCCTGCGCCCTGAGCGGCCTTCTCTCCGGGGTCAATCCCTTTGACCAGCCGGGAGTGGAAGCCTACAAAAAATATATGTTCCGGCTGCTCCGTAAACCCGGCTACGAGCCCATGGAGCCGGACCGTTCCGGCAGGGATATAATATCGCTGTAATGGTCATAGGCGTAACGGGAGGCATAGGCAGCGGCAAGTCCGCGGTGTGCGGCTTCCTTTCGGATATGGGCATACCTGTGATAGACGCGGACAAACTGGGGCACGAAGCGCTCCGGGACAAAAAAATCATCGGCGATTTAATAAACAGGTTCGGATGTGATATAATAGATAAAGGAGCCGTAAACAAAAGCGCTCTTGCAGAGCGGGCTTTCTCTTCGGCGGAGGCCCGGGCGGCTCTCGATGATATAACACACCCGTATATCATAAAAAAAATTCGCGAAAAAATTGTTCTTTATAGCGCCAAATATGATATAATAGCATTGGAACTGCCGCTTTTATACGAGTGCGGCCTGGGATACCTGTGCGATGAAGTCTGGGTGGTTTACGCCCCGGAAGACGTACGGCAGGCAAGGCTTTTAAAACGCGGCATGTCTCCGGAGGACGTCCGGAACAGGATGCGTCTCCAGATGAGCCTCGAAGAAAAGGCGCGTCTGGCAGACTTTGTTATAGATAATTCTGCGGAAGGCTTTTCTTCGGGGGAAGAGATCGCCGGAAGAATAGATTTTTACAAAAGGTAAAGCCGCCGAGCGCGGCTCCGGATTCTTTATTTTCTGCCGCTTGCGGCATTCACATAAGACATAAAACGGAGGATTTAATTCTTTGAAGACTATTATGCGTTCAAAAATAACTCAGGTTATTTGCAAGCTTCTGACTATCGCAATGCTTGCCACCATCGTTCCCGGCAACATTACGGCCAGGCCTGCTTATGCCCAGGCAGGCGCAAGACTGGAAGAAGCAATAGGCACCAAAAAGGTCGCCGTTGCCGATTTTGTCAATGATTCCAACGCTTACAACAACCTTATAGCCGAAAACGCCACCGCCCAGCTCATCAACGAACTGGAAAAGAAGGATTTCGGTTTTGAAGTAGTTGTAAACGATCAGGAAGAGATCAAGGCTGCTCTCGACAAACTCAATATCAGGACTCCCATGTCCAATCTGGACGCCGTAAGGCTTGCCGAAGAACTGGAAGTCGACGGTATCCTGGAAGGCTTCATAACCGGTATCAGCGTCAAGGGCACCGGCGACGCCAAGACAGCTAAAGTGGATATGACCGTCCAGTACGTTGACAAGGCTACCGGCGAAGTCACCGTAGGCGCTTCCGCTTCCGGTTCGTCCACCGGCAGAGCGGGCTACGAAGGCACCGACGAAGATCTGGTGATCGAAGCCCTGCAGAAAGCCCTTTACAGCGTGGCCGACAAGCTTTGCTCCTACAAAGTCCCCACCGCCACAGTTTATATGACCGTAGGCTCCGACAACCTCATTCTGAATACCGGCGTCCGCGGCAACATCAGAAAAGGCATGAGGATGGTAGTGACCCGCGCGGGAACAACCATAGGCTACATCGAAGTCATAAATGCCGGAGACCTTGATTCCACCGCCAAGATCATCCAGGCGAAGATAGGCATCAAGCCCGAGGACACCTGTACCGCCGTATTCTCCGGCGCATACACCTCCAAGTATGCTTCCAGCACCGACACGGTGACCGGCTTCAGCAACAAAAACAGCGAAGCCAGAGCCGCAAAGAGCACCAAGCTGGGCAACGCGGGCATGGTAGCCCTGGGTGTGGCGGCCGCTCTCGGTATCGCCGCTCTGTTCTCTTCCGGCGGTTCTTCTTCCGGAAACTCTCCTTCGGCTTCCGCCACCTCCACACCCGGTATCATCAAGGTGTCTAAGGTAAAAGGAAATATGGCCGGCAAGGTGACTGCTCTGAACCTTTACAGACAGCCCTCCAACGGCTCCGTGGAAGGCCCCTGGGTGATCACCTCCACCGGAAACAACGATATGAACATCAACGTTTTCAACTGGGATCCCGAGAACGAAGGCACTCAGCCTACGGCTAACGTCCAGTACACCTACACCGGCAACTGGACCACCACCGAGAACGTGACCGACGGCGACAGCTCTACCGCTGTGACAGGCACTACCTCCGCTTTCAAGGCCATCAAGCTGACAAGGCTCAACAGGATCACCGATCTTACCTTCGGCCCCACCGTATTTTACGATGACGTTTACGACGGTATCGATACGCCGACCTTTGTAAAGCCTACCGACTATGACACCACCACGGTGAGCCTTGTTTACCGCGTGACCTTCTCCACCGAGAAGCCCAAGGTGGCCAACAAGGTATTCAACCTGAAGCCTATGGAATCTATTGAGGAAGCAAGCCTGTCCCTCAGCCAGTGCAAAGAGCTTGCCCAGTGGATAAGTGAAAACGATCTTGACGAAGCCCAGGCCAGCGGCGTTCCCTACACCTGCCAGTGGAAGGTGGACGTGCGCAACGAACTCGACTCCGCAACACAGTGGGTATTGGGAAAAGGCAGCACATTCCAGGTCATCGAATCTGCTCCTTATCCTCCCGACACTCCTTAAGCAGTAATCAATGGCAAGGGTGCCTTTCCGGCACCCGCCCCATTTTTTAAATTATCAACGAGGACAAACGAAATGAAAAAAATCAGAATCGCAATACTTTTATTGCCGGCAATAGTCCTTGCGTTCGCAGCGTGTCAGGTCTTTGCCCAGGGCGTAGCGTTGTCTCGTTCTTACGAAGATCAGAATACCATGCGTCTTCTGGCAGGTTTCGGTATCTCGGGCACAGCCACGTGGTCCAGCCCGGGGCTTACCCGTTACACGTACCAGGAAACTATCAGCAAGACCTACTTTGAAAACTCCACCGGCGACTGCACCATCAACGAATGGGGCGTCCCGGGCAGGTGGTTCGTATCGAGATACAACCCCGAGAAGGCGTTCGCTATCTCCGATACTGCTTCCAACGGCCTTGCCGGAGCCGGCCTCAAAAAGGCGGCCAGGAACGCCAACAGCCTGACTCCCATTTTCGCCAACAGATGGCTTGAGTGGGACAGCAATGCCAAATCATTTATCTGGCAGGGCAACGGCATAAGCGCCCCCGCAGGCAAATTCAACACCATAAAGCTGAGGGTGGTGAACCCCGACAACGAAGAAGCCTTTTACTTCATAGGCGACAGCGACACCGGCTACTGGAAGTATTCCAGAAGCTACGACCCTGCCGAGCTTATCAACGGCAAGGGCAAATACGGCGCCTACTGCGAAGCGATATGGCACGTGTCCGATCCCAACCTCGACGTAAAGATCGTCACCAACGTGCTTTACGACGTGGCGCGCTTTGATTTTCAGATCACGAATCTCAGCGACACCACCTACAACATCGGCTTAGCCATGACAGGCGCAGCCAACGCGTGGGAGACCGTTCAGGAATGCTATTATGACAAGGGCGACGCAAACTACGGCTGGTTCCAGAAGCGCGGAAAGGCTTTCTATTATATGCCCGGCGTAGGCATGGCCACCAGAGCCAGGACCCTCAACGCCCAGCAGATGCCCGATAAGATGGATATCTTCGGTTATTACTATGCGAGGGGCGACGGCCTCAACCAGTACGGCTATCCCCAGAGCTCCGACGATATAGTAAGCCATGCCGCGTTCTACTTCACCGGCAACGACGCTACCAAGCCCGATTACCTCACCATAGACGATTCTTATCATCTTCTGGGTATGGGCACCTACAACCGCGATTGTATAGCCGGTTTCTGGTACGACGGCAAAGACGCGTATCATGACGACGGCGGCTTCCCTACCGCCACGGTATGGCCCGAGGCAGGCGCAAGCAGAGCGGCTTACGCTCCCGACCCCACCTACGTATTTGAAGAATACGAAAACTGGCCCACCGTCTATATGGTCACCTGGAAAGCTACCGAGGTCGCTCCCAGCAAGACCAAGCAGGTGGTCACCTACTACGGCGAAGGCGATATGGATTTTGCCACAGGCTTCAAGCAGGGCAAAAACTTTATGAGGAACAGCTTCATCACCATAGTGGACTGCCCCTCCAACCTGAGCTACAGCGCCGACGACGACACTGTGAGCCCCGAGGAATTCGAGGTCACTGCCAAGGTCGCCAACTGCTCTACGGAAAAGACCACCTTTGATATCAAGAATATCAGCTTTACCATAGATCTCCCCGAAAAGGGCGAGGAAGGCTACTGCGGCCTGGTGCTTGCAGACGGCGAGTCCGCCACAAAGAAGTATTCCGGTTATCTGAGAAAGCTCAGCAACACCTCCGTAAGCTGGCGCGTGAAAGTAGTGGGAGATTTCTCCGGCGACGCCACCTTTACCGTTACCACCAACGGCAAGTATATCGGCGATCCTTCGTACGATCATCCCGAGCTTGACACCGACTCCTGGACCCAGACGGTAAAAAGGACCATCGCTATACCTTCCACGTCTTCCGGGACCGTGGATCAGGACTGGTCGCTTATGGCGAACCCCTTCTACAATCCCGACGGCGACATCTCGGTAGATGACGTTTTCGGCGAAGGAAACGCTCTTCTGTATTACTGGGATCCGGTGCTTTCCGGCAACGACAAGTACGTTCAGGAAAAACTCATATCCAACATGACTCCCGGCCAGGGCTACTGGATCGGCAAAGACAAGGGTATGAAGACCATCGATTACATATATCCCAAGGGCGTTCTGCCCAACGATATCAACCTGGACGACCCGGACTACATAAACGACAGGCACGTCACTATCTACAAGGGCTGGAACATAGTAGGCAACCCCTACACCTTCCCTGTACAGTGGCTGAACTGCAATATCCGCAACAAGAGGACAGGCGACGTTGCTTCCATTACCGAAGCCGTTAACACCTACAGGTGGATGGGCGCCGCCCTCTACAGCTGGAGCCAGGAGAAATACGGCTACACCGTACAGAACTCCACCAAAGCCCAGCTCCTGCCCAACACGGGATACTGGATTTACGCCTACGAGAATCTGGAGATCATTTACAATCCTGCCAGCATTCCCGGGACCTCCGTCCTCATAGACGGAACGTATTATCCTCTGTCCCTCCCTGTTGAATCAGAATAAACACAAAACAAAAAAAGCGGGTGTAATGCCC
>JAGDAG010000118.1 GCA_017959625.1 Abditibacteriota bacterium
GTCTTTTTCATTTCTTCGTTGTCATACACGTTCTGAAGCAGTTCGTAGCGGCCGATGGCAAAACGGGAGTCTATGTTGCGGGCGTGGAGCGAGGCGCGCCGGGCGTGGTCCACTGCGTCGTCAAAGCTCACCGCGCTGTTTACCGGAGTGTACTGCCCGATGTGGATGTCCAGCATATTTATTATACGGCGCAGAGTCGTGGGCAGATCGTGGGTGGCGGCAAATTCCAGGGCAAAGCGTTCAAGCTGTTTGTTGTCCCGGGAGGCCAGCAGGACAAAGTTGTGGCCGTCGATGGCGCAGGCGCCCAGAAAACCTGCGGAATGCACGGCGTTTTTTACGCATTCCTCCAGATAAACGTTGACGCGGCTGCTCTGGCCGTAAACGTCTTCGGTCTGCAGGCGGTGGGAAAAAATGTTGATGTACAGAACGGGCGTCGTAAGAAAATCGTTGGTGTTCAGATCGTCATACAGACGGCGAAGCTCCGTACGGGTAAGCAGTCTTCCCGACGGCATATCCGCATTGAAGGAGATGTTTATGCATCTTATGGCGATTATAAGCAGCGCGATAAAAACTATAAAAGAGGCTGCAACAACAAAGATTATATCCATTTTTTCCTGTTTTCAGAGCAAAAGCATTGTTTCGCCGGCCCGCAGGCTTTCCGATCCCGGCGCCGGCTTCGCTACCTTTATTATATTATCAATCCTCCGGGCTGTCAAACGTCTCCAGATATCTGCGGACCATCTTCACTCCCGTACGGACCTTTATTTCGGGCAGTTCTTCCCCCAGAAGCTGTTTTATCCGCAGGTAGGGCAGGTTCAGGCCGGCCTCCTTGAATATCTTCATGGTGGCGGCGACCCTGGGGTTGACTTCCATCAGCACCGGCCTGCCGGCGGCGTCTTCCTTGAAGTCCAGATCGGCGTTGCCCGAAAAGCCCAAAAGCCCCATGACCTGCTTTGCTGTCTCCAGGGCTGCCGGGTTGTCTTTTACCACGGCTTCCTGGGGGATGGAATGCAGGTTCACCGTGCTTTCCCTGTAGGCCGCATACAGCACCCTGCCGTCCTCCGCCAGCAGATCCACCGAGCCTTCCATGCCCGGAAGGTATTCCATGGCCAGCATCTCCGGCATGGAGGGCCTTTCCTTCAGGATATCCAGCAGTTCCTCAAAGGCGATGACAAAGGAGCCGGGCTTTTCGCCGAACAATATGTCGAACCTGGACACCCGGGGCATTATCACCCTGACGCCCCTGCTGCCGCTGAGATCCACCGCTTTCACGCACACGGGATTGTCGGGATAGCCGCATTTTTTGCAGGCCTCCTCCAGCTCCTCCGCGCGGCGGACCGGGGCAAAGGCGGGGGTGGCAAACCCCTTTTGCTTCAGGAATTCGTAAAGCCTCAATTTGTTGGCGGCGATCTCTATGCTCTTTCGCGAAGACACGGAGACGAAGGTCCCCGCGCGTTCAAACTCGCCTTTTCGATGATCTCCACCGTCTCCGAACAAAACTCTATGTCCTTGGCAGGAAGGTCGTGTATGGATATATCCGTGATCCCCAGAGTGTTCAGGGCTTCCGTACCTTCCTTCACAGCGTCTTCGTCAAAGCGCTGTATCTCTCCTTTTATGTTGGTGTAGCCGGATCTGCTTAAGATCACCGCTCTTACGGTGTGGTGTTTTTTGACGGCTTTTGCCAGAGAGCCTCCGCAGGCCAGCTCTATGTCGTCCAGGTGCGCGCCGATGGCAAGTATCCTCATTTTTCCTCCGAAACGTTATCGTTTTTTCTGCCTCTCAGGCCGGGGAGCTTCCCTGCCTGATCCCTGACGGTCTCAAGCAGATATCTGAATTCCCTCAGCCTGTTGTAAGCCAGAAAATATATCAAATTGCAGGCCGCTATGCACACCAGAAGCTTTTCGAAAAGCCCCAGAACACCCCCGTGGGTGAAGCGGCACAAATAAGAGCATGCAAGGTATGCCAGGGCCGTCACCAGAAAATAGGCGGTATAGCGGACAAAAAAACCAAGGCAGCTCTTTTTGAAGCCCCAGCGGTACACCACCCAGGGCTCCACCCAGAAGGGCACCAGCAGGGTGCTGGCTATGGTCCCCCACAGGACCCCCGGTATGCCCCACAGCTTCGCCCACCATACGGACAGGGCCAGATTGAGGACTGACTCCGGGATCACCTTGTATTTGTCTATATGGAAAAGCCCCATGGTGTTCCTGGCGGAGCCTACGGGAAGCCTCATGCAGTAGAGATACAGGTTGACCACGATGAGAAGCACTATCATATTTCCGAAGGCCATGGTCTCGCTGTCCATCCACAGAACTATGAAGGGGTTAAAGAGCACCGCCAGCGTCACGCAGATGCAGCCGAAAAGCCAGGCGGAAAAGAACATCACGTTTTCAAAGGCGGCCCTTTTGCGTTCTTCCGTCTCGGTGGCGTTCAGGTTGCCCATGGTGCCGGTGATGGAATTGAAAAGCGGGTGTATCACCCCCAGAAGCCCCATTCTTATCACCATGTAATTGCTGTAGATCCCCACCGCCGCCACGTTGACGAATTTGGCCATGATGATGGTGTCCGTAAAGAATATTATCACGCCGCCGACCTTATGGAGCAGCATGGCGAACACGTTGCGCCTGATGACTAAAACGTCTTCCTTCAAAAGCGGGGCGACCTTTTTTTCCCGCAGATACGGATACATCCTGTTGGTCTGCAGAGTGATCCAGACGTTCAGGGCCAGAGTGGCAAGGATCGATACCGCGAGATACAGGATATAATCGCCGTACAGCATAAGGACGGCTATCTGCACCCCGGCCGCCAGGGTCCTCACCGTGGTGGTGATGATGACTTCCACGTATTTCTTCTGGTCGGCAAACAGCAAAGTGGCCCGGTAAATAAAGAAATAGCTTACTCCCGTGTTTATGACGTTCAGAAGAAATATGAACCATATATTGTCCACGGGGGTCTTCATCTCCGTGACGAAAAACGGGCTGACGGGGGATATCAGCGAACCTGCCGTCAGGATAAAAATGCCTACAAAGACGTAAACCTTCCGGAACAGCCCCATCAGGCTTTTGACCTTTTCCGTGTCGTTTGTGGCTACCGGCTTGTAAAGCGAATAAAGCATGGCGTCGGCGAAACCCAGCTCCGCCAGGCTCAGCAGGTTCAGCACGTCGCCGAAAACGCTGTTGAGGCCCAGGTATTCCTTTCCCAGGATATCCACAAAGATCCTTCTGGAAAAGAAGCTGACCAGCATCACAAGAAACTGGCACAAAAGGGCGAATTTCATGTTTTTCGCTATGTTGTCCAGCCGCGAAGGATTATTGTTTTTACCGGTTTTCATGATCTGTGCCAAAAGATGCTTTTGCCTCGTTTAAAAGAAGCGCCTCTTCTTTTTTCAGCCGCCGCACCAGCAACAGCTCGCTTACAAACGCCCGTACGCCTATTATAAATATCCCCCTTATCAGCATGCGCCGGCCGATCTTTTTTTGCCTTGCCGCTTCTTTTAAGTGTTCCGCAAGTACTCTTCTCAGGGCAAAGCCGTCAAAAAACCTGCGCTTTTTGTTGGCGGAAAGAAGTTTTTTGTATTCCCCGAGAAAAAGGCCCGAGGAAAGGTCTCCGTAATACAGGCGGTCTATAAAGCTTTCGGCCTCTTCGGCGGTATAGCCCAGAGCCTCCGGAAGAAAACCCCTCATTATGCGTACTCTTTCCGTTTTCTGCTTTTCCGAAGTCGTTGCGGTCACCTGCTCCGGATGCAGCCTGTAGAGCAGCAGAAAATCCTTTTGCACCGCTATCTTCTTTCCCGCAAGGAGAAGGCTTGTCCAGAGCTTCAGGTCCTCGGTGCAGGTGTAGCCGGTATCGTATCCGATCTTTCTGACGTCGTCCAGCCGGGCTATCACTCCCGGGTGGGAGACCGGCACGGTAAAAAGGAACCTTGCCTTTGTATAGCCTTCGCCGTAATCCTCCCCTATGGGATATCCCGTTATCTCCCCTTCCTTCAGGAACATGTTCCTGCAGCTGCTCACGGAGATATCCGGCCGGCTCTCCATATAGGCGTACTGCTTCTCGAGCCTGTCCCGGCGGCAGACGTCGTCGGCGTCCACCCGCACCAGATATTTGCCGGAGGCCTTTTCCAGCCCTCTGTTGAGAGAGGCCTGGAGCCGCAGGTTCTTCTCGTTGCGGAAGATCCGCATATAAGGCATCTCTTCCCGGTACCGGGCCAGTATCTCCGGCGTGGCGTCGGTGGAGCAGTCGTCTATGACCACCAGCTCCCAGGGGCCCCGGAAGGTCTGGCGCTTCAGGCTTTCCAGAGTTTCGCCGATATATTTTTCACCGTTAAAGACGCACAGGAGCACGCTTATCAGAGGCTGTTCCATATCAAATGCTTTCTCCGTTATAAAGCGCTCTGTATTTTTCGGCGCATACCTTTATGTCGTATTGCCGGGAGTCCCGGACGTTGTTGGCGGATATGCGCCGCCTCAGCCCGGCGTCGGACGCCGTTCTGATGATGGCCTCTGCCAGGCCCTTTTCATCGCCGACGGCGACAAGCAGGCCGTTTTCGCCATCCCTGACCACGTCCGTCACGCCTCCTGCCCGGGTGCTGACTACGGGAAGGCCCGCGCTCATAGCTTCCAGCACTCCCAGAGGCAGCCCCTCGTAATCGGAGGACAGGATATACGCGTGGCTTTTCCAGAGATAGTCTTCCACTCTGTCGGTGACTCCCGCCAGAGTGACGCAGCCTTCCAGGCGCAGGCTTTTTATGAGCTCGTTTATATCGCTCTCCAGTTCCCCGGCGCCTATTATGGTCAGGTCTGCGGCGGGGCAGGACTTCCGGGCTTCCGCAAAGGCCCTCAGCATGAGAGGATAGTTCTTCTGGCTGCCCAGCCTTCCCACTGCCAGAAAATGCGCGCCTCTTTCGTCCGGGGCTTCGCAGGGCTCCCTTCGGGCGTATCTCCGGGTGTCTATGCCGTTATAGATGCAGGGCCCTTCCACTCCGTAATAGGCGGCAAGGGACCTTTTGCAGGTGCCGGATATGGCCACGGGTATCACTCCGCAGTGTGTGAAGGCAAACTTATTGATATGCTTCATATATCCCGGGGCGTCTTTTTCCGCCAGATTATGCACTGTGTAGATGCATCTTTTCACTCTGCATTTCAGCAGGGGAGGCAGCAGATACTGCATCACCTTCAGATGGGCGTGGATGGCGTCGGGGCCGAATTCTTCTATCACCCGGCCCAGCCTGAACCATATGCGGGGGTCGAAGCCCCGGCCCTTATGGAGGCAGACGGTCCTCAGCCCGTATTTTTCCGCCAGACGGGCGGCGGGAGTGTTCTCAAAATGCAGATAGGTGACCACCAGGAACTCCGCGTCGGGGATATGCCCGGCTATATCCATGGCTATCTTTTCGCCGCCGCCGGACCAGAGAGACGGCAGGAATATGAGTACCTTCGTCATGCTTTATAATATCTGTTGTATTTTATCTTCAGAAATACTGCCGCCGCCCGCAGGTAGGCCCGTGGGGTCAGGGTGAAGCCCCATTCTGCCAGAAGGGCGCGGCATTTGGAATAGGGCGCATTTTTCAGGGTGTTCATCAGCATGACGTTGACGCAGGCGATCACCACTCTTTTCTCCTCCGGCATATGCCCGGTAAAGCGGGCGGTCCGCCTGACGTAAAAGCCCAGCTGCTCTGTTCTTTTGTTTTCGTCGGTGTAGGCCACGAACCTGGGGTTCTGGTTGTTGTGCACGCCCCCGATGATGGGGATATACGCAAATTTGTATCTGGAGGCCAGCATGGCGTGATAGCCCCAGTCCACGTGGCGTTTGTAGGCCGTGTCGTAGCCTCCCACGTCCAGGATGGCCTTGCGCCTCGTCACTACGTTGGAAGGGTTGATGTATATGCTGTGTATCAGCAGGTCATAGAGTATGTCTCCCGAAGGCATCCTGCGGGAGTTGAACACCATGGTCAGGCCGGGCCAGCGCACCTCTATGGCCGAATAAGCCGCTCCCCAGGAGTCGTCCAGCGCAGACAGGGTCTCCACGTTTACTGCCAGCTTTTCCGGGTCGGGATATATATCGTCGTCGTCCAGAAAGGCTATATATTCGCCCCTGGATACGGCCAGCCCCGCGTTTTTGGAGGCGGCGTCGCCAATGTTCTTTTCGTTGGGAAGGTAGGTTATTTTGCCGCTGCCGATATACTCTGCCAAAGCTTTGCGGGTGGCGAGCTGTTTTTCCGACCCCGCGCCGTTGTCGTCAACGACTATGATCTCTTTGTTTTCGTAATCCTGCTCCAGGGCGCTTTTAACGGCCCCCGCTACGCACTCCGCTCCGTTAAAGGTGTTGATTATCACCGAAACAAGGGGTTTTCCGTTCATTTGCCGCCGCCTTTCAAAAATCTTTTTATGTCTTCGACGGACTTATAAAGGTAATACGCGCCGGCTGCGTTCCCGCGTTTTATCAGGCCCATTATTATGCGGGTCTTCAGTGAAAAGCCTTCAAAGCGCGCTCTCGCCAGATGGGGCCTCAGGACGTCTCCCTTCAGGTGCTTCGATATCTCCGGCAGGCATCCCGGCTTGCCGTTGTTCATATACATTATCAGAAAGATAAAGCTGCTCATCATAGCGTAGCGGTCCACCTGTTCCGGGAAATCGGCGGGGCCTTGGGAAGCGTCCAGGCCGTCCAGATGCGTCAGGGCGTGCTCCAGCTCGCTGTAACGCTTTACCTTGAACAGGGTGGATTCGGAATCGGTCCTTTTCAGGTAGATATACGTCTTGTCATAGCATACGTAGAGCGACCGGGCCATAAAATATATGGGTGTGGTGGCGCAGGTGTCCTCGCCGAAGGAGACCCCTTCGGGCACCGTGAACTGCACCGCCTCCTGCAGTTCTCTTTTTATGGCTTTGCCGCACAGGTAATGGAGCACCCTTCCGCCCCGCTTGTCCAGTATGAGCATGGGGAAGATCTTTTCGCGGATCTTTTCCCTGTCGTAATAGCCCTCTTCCACCGGTTCCGTCTCGTATTCGGAGCCGTCTGTGGCCAGCAGGCCGAAGGAGAGTATGTCGGGCATACCGTATTTTTCCGCGGCGTCGCGGAACTTCTGGAGCATGTCCGGAGCCATATGATCGTCGCCGTCCAGGTTGACGATATATCTCCCTTTTGCGGCGGCCAGCCCCGCCTTTCTTGCGGAGACCAGGCCTCCGTTGGGCTTGTGGATGACTTTCAGCCTGCCGTCCTTTTGCGCGTATTCGTCGCAGATCTCCCCGCAGCGGTCGGGAGACCCGTCGTCAACAATTATCGCCTCAAAATCGCCGAAGGTCTGCCCCAGGATGCTTTCCAGGCATTTTGCAACATAAGGCTCGATGCCGTAAACGGGAACTATCACCGAAAAAAACATTATGCTTTGCCCCCGATGACGTCTGCGTATATATCCATAAGCATTTCCGTATATTTTTCTATGGTGATCATGCCGGCGCGTTTTTCCAGGCAGCGCTCCGCCATGTCGGCCAGCCTGTCCGGGTCGCCCATGAGTTCGTCTATGGCCGCCGCCAGAGTGTCTCCCGTCACCGGGGATATCAGTTTGCCTGTGACGCCGTCCTCCACCAGCTCCGCCATGCCGCCGAAGCCGGCGGTGATCACCGGAGTCCCCAGGGAATGGGCTTCCAGAATGGTGAGAGGGCAGTTTTCATACCAGATGGAGGGCACTATCATACAGGCCGCCCGGCTGATGAGGTTCATGAGGGGCCTGCCGGACAGGAAGCCCAAAAGCTCCACGTTGGGTATGCCCTCAAGAAGCTCCCCGTCCGGTCCGGAGCCCGCTATCCTGAAGCGTATATGGGGCAGCTTCAGAGCCGCTTCCCTTACGCAGGCGATGCCCTTTTCCCTGCTCAGGCGGCAGGCCATCACCACGTAGGGTTCCTTTTCGCAGGGCTCTGCGTCGGGCATCTCTATAAAGTTGTGGACGGCGCAGGTCCTGCCCGCAAGATCCGGACGCCCCGAAAGGAGCATCTTTTCCATAAAGCGGCTGGGGCAGATATATCTGTCCACCTTCCGGTAGGTGTCTTTTTTCAGATACAGCAGGGCTTCCAGGGCGCCGATGACGCTCTTTACCAGGGAGCCGTGGATGCATTTGTATTTGGCGCAGTTCCACTTGCTGCCCTTTACGCAGCGCTCGCAGACAGCCAGCTCCTTCAGATTGTAGAGCATGTGGTTGGGGCATATTATCTGAAAGTCGTGCACAGTCTGGACTACGGGGATCCCCCATTCGTGACAGGCGTCAATGACCGAAGGGGTCAGCTGAAAATTGATGTTGTTCATGTGGACCACGTCCGGCCGGAAGAGGGCCAGCACCTTCCGGAGCCGGGCCTTCGCTTCGCCGGAATATATGATCCTGAAGGGGTAGGCGAACCTGTCAAGGCTCTTGCCCCGGAAGTCCATATTCCGGGTATATTCGCCCCAGGAGTTGGTCACGGTGTTCTGAGGGTCTGCCATGCCGAAGTATTCCACCTGATGGCCCTGCTCCGCAAACCGGGCTCCCAGCTTCAGCATATATATGTCTGCTCCGCCCCGGGGGTAGAGGAATTTGTTCACCATGAGTATCTTCATCACGCCGCCTCGCTTTTGTTGGCTTCGGAGATATGCCCGAAAAACCTTCTGTCGGCATTCCGTACCCGTTTGTCGAAATCATAGCTCATCATAAGCAGGATGATGGTCAGGGAAAACAGCGGATACAGAAACGTGTTGTCGGTGCAGGAATTGACGATCTGCATTATGATGATGGAAAAAACAAATATCTCAGCCCTGATGTTTTTCTCCCTGCCGAAGAATTTGGTGCGCACCAGCGTAAACGCCAGGAACCACGCTATGAAGCCTATAAAGCCCAGATCGATGTATTCCATAAGAAAATCGTTGTGGGCGGAGGCCACGGCGATCCTGGCGCCCTCCAGCTTTTTCAGCTGATACAGCGTGAAGCCCATGCCGTTGCCGGTAAAGTTCGGGGAAAAATCGTAATAAAACCCAAGCTGTCTGTAGATGACGTCTCTTCCGTTGGTATTCACCCCCGCCTTTTCCAGCTCGGCGAAAAGGCCGTTTTTCACCAGCCCGATATATCCCATCAGCACCACCACCGTGATAATGATGACGGCGGTTATTATTTTAGAGATGTTCTGGCTTCCCCTCAGCCTGCTGAACCTGAGCAGCAGAAAGCCTGTGACGAAGGCCAGGACAATGGAAAGGATGGCGATCCTTTTGAAGGCAGACAAAAAACAGAAGGCCGCAAGAGAGAAATGCAGCGGTTTTTCCTTTATGGTTTTCGGAAAGAGAAGCATATACAGCAAAAACACCCCCAGACAGAAGGCCAGCTCGTGTATCTCCGCCTTCAGCATCAGGGGGCCGGTGGTCCCGGCAAAGGTGATGATAAGGGTGGAAAGCTGCCGCAGGTATTCGCCCACGCCGTTCTGGACCATGATGGTGATGACGGTGAGGGCGTTGGAGATCAGTATCGCCGTAAGGTAATTCCAGATGCCCTTTTCGCCGAAGACGTATAAAAAGACTCCGGCGCAAAGAGCCGCGGAAATGTCGCATTTATATATAAAGTAAGAGTTGAAACCCCTGTTTATGATCTCCGGATCAGTCTGCTTGGTGAACCAGATGAACAGGCTTGCCGTAGTCATTACGAACAGGGCCACCGAGTATGCGGCAGCGCTCTGGCCTATGACGTACATGCGCCCCAGATTGGGATAAACCAGCAGGTAGCACAGGCCCGAGACTATTATCAGCAGCATGAAGAGATGCTGGTAACTGAGCAGTATCCTGGCAAAGTAGAAGCTGTTGTTGATAAAATAGTTCATCAGAACAGCCATGCCGACGAAATAGAAAGTTACCAGCCTCTCGACTATCGGTTCCGGTTTCATTTACTGTTTGTCTTCTTTCACTGCCGCCGCGGTATGCTCGGCCTGTCTTGTGACAGCCTTTGAAAGCAGCGCTCTGATGGCGCGGATCTCGTTGCGGGAGGTCTCCGACATACCTACCGAATAGTGTATGTCAACGCCGGTGAATTTGTCTCTGTTGTCCAAAAGCAGGCTGAAGCGCTGCAGCAGGTATTCCACCGTGATGTAGTCGGTGCGGTTGACGAAGATAAAGAACTGCGAAGAACCGTTATACACCTTGAAGGTGTCCGACTGGGCAAACAGCTCTTTCAGGAGGTCGGCAAAGTATTTGATAAGGTTGTCGCCGCTTTCCCTGCCGAGAGCCTTGTTTATCTCCACCTGGTTCTTTATGGTGACAACCACGCACACCGTTCCGTCGTCCAGCACCTTGCGGCCGTTGGAGGTGAGGAAGTTGTCCAGGGACTGCCTGTTGTTGAAGCCCGTAAGGTGATCCGTAAAGAAGGCGTAGCTTATGATGTCGTTCATGCGCCCTATGAGTATGGCGGAGCCGCAGCACACTATCACCAGGAAGAAGAAGGCGATGGTCATATACATAGGTATGTTCAGGCCTTCCGTTACGGAGACCGTGGACAGGGTGCTTATGTTTGACTGCCCCAGGAACTCGTTGTATTCGTCGTTGGTCTTTTCGACGGCGTCAAAAAGGCCGTCCAGCTCGTCCACCAGCACCTTCAGATCCTTTTCCACCTTCTCCCTTTCTTTTTCGTAGTCGGGATTCCCTATATCGGAGCAGGTCTTGCCGGTGCCGGCGCACAGCTTGTCGCCGCCGCACAGGCCCTTGCAGGCCACGAAGTGCTGCATGAGATATTTGTAGTAGTCGATATCCGTCATGGCGTTGGACTTTATCTCCGAAGCGTCGCGCCAGGACGTAAGGTGCTTGTCGTAGGTCACCGTATGGTCGGCCACCTCCCACGTCCACTCTTCGGTGTCGTCTATGTTTGTGGTCTTCTTGCTGGTGCCGTGATCGTACAGGGGGTCTGTGAGCTCGGCGGCCTTTATGGACCCCATCATCTGCTTGCGGTAGTCGTCTATCAGCTTGAACAGATCGCTGATGGATTTCTGCTGTACCTGCGCGGTGATCCTGTTCTGGGTCATCCGTTCGCTGTAGTTGGACTGCAGTATTTTTTTGTTTTTGGTTATCTGGTATTCAAGTATCCTGGAATACAGCGACGCTATCTTCGTTTCCTGGATAAAGGAAAACCTGTTGGCAAGATCGCCGAAGCTGTAGCCGGTGGCGGAAGAACGGAAGCTGTTCTCGCCCTCCGCTCTCGCCCAAAGGCTTTTTATGGTATCGGAGGTGCTGGAATTGATGATGTCCATCATCTCGATATAATCGTAGTTGGAATCGTTTATCTTGCTGATGGGGTTCGTGAACGCTCCCACGTTCAGATATTTCTTGCCGAATTCGGAAAAATAGGTGTTCAGCACTTCGTCCAGCACTGCGCGGGCAAACTGGGGCCCCTCGCTGTTGGTGGCGCTGAAGGATACTATCACCGTGTCCGGCTTGGGCTCGTATTTTTCGCCCTCTTCCAGCATGGCCTGTTTCAGCTGTTCTTCATCCTTGTCCAGGATATCCTGGGTCTTGATGCGGCTGATAAGGGAGTCGGTGGAATACATGCTGTTGTTGAGCTTCAGCTTGTCGATCACCTTGGTAAGTATGGCCGAGGTCTTCACCTCGCTGACGTCCAGATTGGAGCCGTCGGGAGCCTTGCCGTTGACCGCGCCCCTGTATTCGTATTTTATCACCGCCGAAGCCTCGTAGGTCTGGGAGGAAGACAAAAACAAATAAACCAGAAAAGTGAGCAGAAGGCACGCCGCCACTATGTAGGGCAGGTAGCTTCTGATATACCGGGATAACTGTAATTCTTTCATGCTTCTGCCCTCCTATTCGCCCAGTCTGACTTCCGTATAGTCCCTTGTGACGGAAAGGACGTACAGGGCTCCGAAAAACAAGAGCGTCAGTATCAGGCACTTCGCCGCCGTGCGCAGCATCGACGGATAGTTTATCTGAACGCTTATCACTTCGTTCATGCGGCTCTCGGTGTATTCCTGGGCGGTGTTTTTGGCGTCTCTGGATATATTGACGAGAGACTGCACCACTTCGTCGATCTCTTCGTCCACCACGGGATTCGTGCCGAAAGCGCTGCTGCTGGCGCGCAGCGAGTTGGCAAAGGCGCTGTTTTTCCTGATTTTCAGCAGCAGCTCCTGGGCCTGGTCCGACGCCGTTTTGGCGGCAAGGGACAGGTCGTCCAGCCCCACCTTGGTCTTACTCATGTAATAATCTTTATTGCCGTCGATGGTGGGGACCAGGGCTATGCGGGTCATCTCCGCCGCGTACATCTCCACCGCCTGGTTGTTTATGTTGAAGGAGCTGTTGGCCTTCCGCATGTCGAACCTCATCATGTTGTTGTTGTAGGAAAGCCTTTTCAGCATCTCGGTCTTGTTTTTGCTTATGCCCCTGTCTCTGATATACGCCAGCAGGTCGTTGTCCAGCAGCTCCGTGCGGATGTTGCCGGATTTTGCCGCCAGGGACGAAAAGCTCATGCCCTTTTTTGACTTGAAGCTGGGGCTCTCGCCGTTGAGCTCCGACATATAAGCGGAGATATTGTCCGCCCGCATGGAAAGGTAATAGGCTATGTCGTAATAGTCCCAGTCTTTGAACTGCTTCGCTTCCTCGGCGCGAAAACGGAGGACGCCGAAGTTTTTGGCGTATTTGCGTATATAGACTTCCTTGAAGCTTTCCGCCACCAGCTGTATCACTGTGGTGGGCTCCAGCTTTCTGGTCTCCTTGTTGGCCTTATAGACCACGCGGAATTCGGTGGAGATATGGTAGCTGTCCCTGTCGTGGCTGTCGCCCTGGACCACGGGGTTCACCACAAGGGCCTTTCTGAGGCCCTCCCTGGTGACGCCTTTCATGCCTCCCTTCTGTATGGCGCGGTCGATGACTTCGTCGGAAAGGATCTCGCCCATGTTGAAGCGGGTCTTGTTGGAATTCTGCGCCTTTGACGCCTCGGAATAATTGAGAGTGATTATGCCCGAACCTCCCGAAGCGCTCTGGTAGTAGGAACTGTAAACCAGGATCAGAGCGCATATCACGCCGCCCAGCAGGGTCCAGAGCTTCAGCTTCCGCTTCGCTGTGATCACCTTTTTGATATGGCTTACGGAATAGTCGTTGGATTTCATGCATATGGCGGCTATGCAGTAGATCATTATGGCTGCGACTATAAGTAAAATAAGTTTCAAAACGCTATACTCCTAATATCTGTTTACGTCTATTATGACCAGTTCCGGCCGGTTGTTCACTCTGATGAGCCCGCGGTTCGTGAGCCCTGTGCTGACTATGATGGTGGAATTCAGCTGGCTGTGTTCCCCCGACATAAAGCATCTCACCTTGCGGAAGACGGGCAGGACGCCCCATTCGTGCTCGTATATAGGCCCGAATTTCGGCAGATTCACCACGCCTCCGTGGGTGTGTCCCGCCAGCACCAGGTCGCCCCAGCGTTCATTGGGCTTTGTGGCAAGCAGGTAAGGCTCGTGGATGAGAGTCAGTTTGAAATCGTCTTCGTTTTTCCAGACAGCGTCGGAAAAAGAGCCTCCCGCCCGGGACCAGAAGTTTTTGGGCGAGGAATGCAGTATGCCGTAGATATCCACCGTGTTCCCGCCTACCTTCAGGGTCTCTTTCCTGTCCTGCAGCAGATGGATGCCCGCATCCACCAGAGGCTTCCACAGCAGCTCGTTTTCATCTTTTGTTTTGATAAAGTCCCACGTCCATTCGTTGTTTCCGTATATGTAATAAGTGGGAGCCACCTTTGCCACTTTTTTGAAAAAGCGCATGGTGGATTTGCGGGAATACGAGCGGTGATCCGTCATATCTCCGGTCATGCAGATGATGTCCGGCTTCAGCTCCCTGATACGTTTCAGGAGACGGGCGTTGTCTTTTCCGTACTGGCTGTCGTGGAGATCCGAGAGATGCACGATGCGTATATTGCCTTCCACCTTGCCGCAGCCCACCTGATAAAAGGTCTCTTTGAAGTTTTTGTTTGCAACGTAGCTTATTGCAAGGACGATCACTATGAGGGCAAGGACTATAAGCGCCGCAGACAATAAGGCGTAGCCCGCCTTCTGCTTTTTGGTCAGTTCTTTTTCCGTTTTCGTGTGTCCTACCGCTTCAAACACGCCTTCGGAAAGCTTTACCCTCACTTTTTCTATGGCGTTTTTTGCTAATACGACGATCATACTGGTGTGTTCTTTTTCACTCATTTGCCGATACCCGCATTCATTTTGCGCAAATTTTGTTGTAAAGGGCTTCCGTTTCTTCAACGGCCCTTTCGTAGCTGTAGTTTTCTTTGATATATTCCATCTCTTCTTCCCGGGGGAAGGCCCCGGCCTGTTCCGCCAGGCATTTTTCCAGAGCTTCCGCCAGGGACGCGGCGTCCTTTGAGACGAAGCTCCTGCCGAAACGTCCGGTGACTGTCGTGTTTTCCGGTATGTCGCTGGTGAGGCACCTGGCCCCGCAGCTCATGGCTTCCAGCAGAGACAGGGGCAGACCCTCGGTCTCGCTGGGGAGCACGTAAAGGCAGGTGTTGGAAAAAAGCTCTTCCATAAGCCTGCCGGTGACGAAGCCGGCAAGAATGATGTCCGGGTCGTCCTTTGCCATGGCTTTGAGGGACTCGCCGTATTCGTTTTGCGGCACTTCCCCCGCTATCACCAGCTTTTTGTCCGGCCGGAGGGCCTTGTAGGCTTCTATCAGGTAGTGGGCCCCCTTTTCCTGGCCCAGCCGGGCCAGAAACAGGATATAGCCGTCTTTTTCCAGGCCGTACTTCTCTTTTATGATATCCGGCTCTCTGGGGGTCACCGGAGTTACTGCGTTTCTGATGACCGTGGTGTCGCGGCCGTATTTTTCCGCGAAATACCTTTTTGCTTCTTCGGAAAGCACTATCACTCCGTCGGCGTATTTTGCGATCACTTTTTCCCCCGTCTTCAGATACCAGGAGGCGAATCTGTTCCAGCGGCCTATCTGCCAGTTGAGCCCGTGGACGGTGGCCACGGTCTTTTTGCCCAGCAGGTGAGGCAGAAAAAGCATCGCCGAGGGCCCGATGGCATGGTAATGGAACAGATCGAAGCCCTTCGTAAGAGCGCAGAAGGTGGCGGTCACCGAATACAGAAAGGCGTTCAGGCTCTGCTTTCTGGAGGTGGAACATCTGATGACTTCCACTCCCTCTTCGGTATAATGGTTATGGCCGGGCTCCTTGCTTCTGTTGAACACCGTGATCCGGTGGCCTCTTTTCGCCAGCCGGGTGGCCAGCTCGTACACCACTACCTCCACGCCGCCTGCCCTGGACGGGAAATCCTTATGCCCTATCATCGCGATCTTCATGGTCAGCAGCCGTCCTTGTTGAGCATGAGTATCACGGTCTTGAATATCAGTTTAAGGTCAAAAAACATGGTTCGCGTTTTGATATACGCTATGTCCATCTCTATCCATTCGTCAAAGGGAACGTCGTTCCTGGAAGACGTGGTCTGCCATACGCTGGTAAGGCCTGGGGTCACCACCAGCTTCAGCTTCTGATAATCGTCGAACTGCTCCACCTCCGCGGGGAGAGGAGGGCGGGGCCCCACGACGCTCATATCCCCCTTCAGCACGTTGAAGAACTGAGGGAGCTCGTCCAGGCTGTATTTTCTGAGCACCCTTCCCACGGGGGTGATGCGGGGGTCGTCCTTTATCTTGAAAGCGGGGCCGTCGGCCTCGTTCTTGTCCATGAGATCCTTCTGCAGCGCCTCGGCGTTGACCACCATGCTGCGGACTTTGTACATATAAAACTCTCTTCCGTGCCGCCCTATGCGCTTCTGTTTGAATATAGGGCCGCCGTGAGGGTCGCCGAGGACCACCAACAGCCCGATGAGTATAAGGAAGGGAGACAGCAAAACAATGGCCAGAAGCGAGAATGCCACGTCGAACACCCTTTTTCTGAGCCAGTAATTTTTTTTGGGAGTGCGGAAAAGCTCGTCCATCTTCTCCCTGGTCTTCTGGTCTACGTTGCTGTAGTCCATAAAATTGCTTTGCTGTTTTGACACGAAAAAATACCCGTATAAACTGAAAAAACCAACTGCACCCGAACGAAAGTTGCAGCTGGCTGCCGTTTTTCAGGCCCTCATAGCTTTGCGTCACCGCTTTTCAACGGCTTTGCCATACCTGATTATAGCAGTTTTTCTGCGTAAAATCAAGCCTGACGAAAGCAAAAAAAAACGACTTTTGTCCCGGCGCCCGGGGGAAGCGCGGCCTCCGGGGCGGAAGCAGTTTTTTTGCCCCGGGCCGGCAAAAAGGGGTTTTGCGGGGGCAAATATGCTATAATGGAGTTGAAAACATCAAAAACCAAGTGGATTTGGAGTCGAACATGAAAAAACTGATATTTGCTCTGGCGCTTGCCCTTTGTCTGGCAGGGGCCCTGTGCGCCGGGTCGGACTTTGACGTGACGGAGTACGGAGCTGTGGCAGACGGCAAGACCGACTGTACCGAAGCCTTTCAGAAGGCCCTGGACGCCGCCTTCGCCATAGGCGGCGGCAACGTATTCGTCCCTACCGGGGATTACGCCTTTCAGGGCACCCTTAAAGTGAGATCGGGAGTGTTCCTCGTGGGCACCCACCAGGCGCCTCCTGCCAACCGCAACGACCATTTTTCCCAGCAGAACAAGACCTACAACGGCTCGGTCCTGAAGGTGTACGCGGGCAAGAACGACCCGAAAAGCGACGCCTTCATAACCATGGAGGGCTCCAACTGCGGCGTTAAGGGCCTTATAGTAGTTTATCCCGAATGGGCCCAGGAGACGGTGCCTCCCATTCCGTATCCTCCCTGCATAGCGGGCTACGTGGGGGACAACCAGAACGTCATCGACTGCCAGCTGGTGAACCCCTACGAGGGCATCAAGCTGGTGGGTGTGGGCCGCAGTTATATCCGCGGCGTGTACGGCTATCCCATCAAGAGAGGCCTGTATATAGACAAGTGCTACGACATCAGCCGGGTGGAGAACTGCCACTTCTGGCCCTTCGGCGTGGCCTACGACCAGACGGAGAAATACTGCGAGTGGATAAACAAAAACGGCGTGGCCTTCGAATTCGCCCGCACCGACTGGCAGTACGTCTCCAACTGCTTCTGCTTCGTCTACGGAGCCGGCTACAAGTTCAGCCAGTCCGACGCCGGCAGCTGCAACGGCAACTTTCTGGGCCTGGGCGCCGACTGCTGCACCAACTCCGTGCTGGTGGAAGCCTGCCAGGGGCCGGGCCTGCTGTTCACCAACGGCGAATTCGTGGGGCGCTGGTCCTCCTCGGATTCCTGCCCGGTGAATATCCTGAAGACAGCCACGGGGAAGGTGAGCCTTGCCAACTGCTCCTTCTGGGGGCCCATCAACACCTGTATCCGCACCGAAAGCCCAGACGGGCTGCTGTCGGTGATAGGCTGCCACTTTGAGAGCTGGAACACCGCCGCCATCGAGATGAACGGGGGCAACGGCGTGATACAGGGCAACACCTTTAACGAAAAGGTGCCCCAGATAGTCCTGGGGAAAGCCACCAAGAGCGCCGTCGTAACGGGCAATATGTGCCCCACGGGCATCCGCATCGACAACAGGATCGGCAGCCGGGCGCAGATATCCCTGAACAGCGGCGGGCTCCCGGACGAGATGACCGCGGAGCAGAAGAAAAACTACGTCGTGGACGTGGGGGCCTCTCACGACAGCATGTTCCTCACCAACTTCTACGGCGGCGAGGCCGCGGGGGAATTCAAGACCGGCGGCACCAAGCGCTGGTCCAATAAGGACGAGAAGATAACCCTGCCCGTGAACAAGAACACCCGCTACACGGTGACCTTTGATCTGTACGTGCCCGAGATGGCCTTTGAGGCGGGCTGCGGCATGATGCTCAACGGCAAGCTGGTGCTGCCGGTCAAAAAGGCAGGGGAGAACCACGTTTACTGCGTGGTGAACTCCGGCAACAACACCGAGCTGGTGTTCACTCCGAAGTTCAAATACTGGAACCCCAAAGACACCGGCTCCGCCGACGACCGCTGGATAGGCATCGGCCTCCGGGAGATAAAGGTGATCTCGAACCCCAAGGCAAAGGTGTTCTCCGCCAATAAAATGGAGTATTAGCGCGAAGGGGTGAAGATTGTGAAAATGATGATATTACTGCTCGTTTTGTTTGCGCTGTGCCTGACGGGGGCCGCATGGGCCGGGTCCGACTTCGACGTGACGGATTACGGAGCAAAGCCCGACGGCGTGACCGACTGCACGGAGGCCTTCCAGAAGGCCCTGGACGCCGCCTTCGCTATCGGCGGCGGCAACGTCTTCGTCCCCACCGGGGATTATCTCTTCCGGGGGACCCTGAAGGTGAAGTCGGGAGTGTTCCTGGTGGGCACCCATCAGGCGCCTCCCGCCAACCGCAACGACCATATTGGCGCCCAGAACAAGATCTACAACGGCTCTGCCCTCAAGGTGTACGCGGGCAAGAACGACCCCAAGAGCGACGCCTTCATCACCATGGAGGGCTCCAACTGCGGAGTGAAAGGGCTCATAATCTCCTATCCGGAATGGAAGCAGGAGACTGTGCCTCCCATACCGTATCCTCCCTGCATAGCGGGCTACGTGGGGGACAACCAGAACGTCATCGACTGCCAGCTGGTGAACCCCTACGAGGGCATACGACTGGTGGGCGTGGGCCGGAGCTATATCCGCGGCGTTTACGGCTATCCCATATGGAGGGGACTTTATATCGACAAGTGCTACGACATAAGCCGGGTGGAGAACTGCCACTTCTGGCCCTTCGGCGTGGCCTACGACCAGACCGAGAAATACTGCGAGTGGATAAACAAAAAC
>JAGDAG010000009.1 GCA_017959625.1 Abditibacteriota bacterium
AGCATTTTCCCCGGGGTGACGGCGATGGGCAACTTCTATGACAGGGAGATCTCTTACCGGTTCGCCAAACGGCGAACCGCCGAGATGACCGCAACAGACAAGACTTCCGCCGGGGTGACGCCGCGGGGCGGTTTTTGTAAAAACCGCCGGGGCCCGGTATTGAAATCAGCCGTAAAAACTACTATAATTATAGTGTAGAAAAGCATCAAGCGGCCGGAACGCGCTTACGTTCCGAAAAGTTTTTACCAAAACTGCCAAAGGAAATGATATGAAAAAACTCAGCGAAGTCAAAATCGGCTCCACCGCAAAGGTCGTCAAAATACACGGCGCCGGCGCGCTGAGACGCCGCATTATGGACATGGGCATCACCAAGGGCACCGAGATCTTCGTGCGGAAGACCGCTCCCCTGGGAGACCCTCTGGAAATGACGCTGCGGGGCTATGAGCTCACCCTCCGCCGTGAGGACGCAGCCAGTATAGAGGTCGAATAACCTGCTGCGGCAGCGCCCGTAAAAACCGCCCGGAGTTCCGTTCTTCGGCTGCAGATAAAAATGCTTTTCTTGCAACGCGCCATGCGTTGAAGCTCAGGCCGTATACCCCCGTTTGCCGGCTTTCCGCCGGGCAAAAATACCCGGGTGAGCGTATGTGTCTGCGCCGTTATCATCCCAGAGTGCTGTGATCAGGTTCGCGGCATATCCGTTGGGCTTTTGCCTTTTCGGATAGGTGACCCTGCGGAGGCTTTTTCTGCAGAGCCAAAGAGTGTGATCGGATTCGCGGCATATCCGCGGCGGGCTTGTTCCCCTGCGGATAGGTGACCCTGCGGAGGTTCGTTTCCCCGCAGAGCCAAAGAAATAAACGGTAATTTCAAAGGGCCCAGGCCCAGGGAGAAAACAATGAGTTTGAAAATAGCCCTTGCGGGCAATCCTAACAGTGGAAAAACCACTCTGTTCAACGCGCTTACAGGGTCGGACCAATACGTTGGAAACTGGCCCGGCGTCACTGTAGAAAAAAAAGAAGGACATCTGCGCGCAGATAAGTCCGTGACCCTCACCGATCTTCCGGGGATCTATTCGCTTTCCCCGTATTCACCCGAAGAAGTCATCGCCAGAAACTTTCTCATCGATGAAAAGCCCGACGTTATCATCGACATCATCGACGGCACCAATCTGGAAAGAAATCTGTATCTCACCACGCAGCTTTTGGAGCTGGGCATCCCCGTTGTCGCCGCCATAAACCATTTGGATCTGGTGGAAAAACGGGGGATAAAGATCGACACAAAGCAGCTTTCCCAAAGGCTGAAATGTCCGGTGGTGGAGATCTCCGCCCTCAAGAAGATCGGCCTTGAAGAAGTCGTACAGGCGGCAAAGGAAGCCGCTGCGGGCGGGGCGGTGGTGCCCCTGCACGTGTTCTCGGGGGAGACCGAACACGCTCTTGCCCATATAGAGGAAGCCTGCGTCCACGACGTGTCCGAATCCAGACAGCGCTGGTATGCGGTAAAGCTTTTTGAACGCGACGAAGACGTCACCAAAAAGCTCATGCTTTCCGACGATATCATGAAGCATATCGAAAAAGATATCGCCAACGTGGAAAAGATAATGGGAGACACCTCCGACGCCGTTATAGTCAACGAACGTTATACCTTTATAACCGGCATAACCAAAGACTGCTATAAAAACAGGCTTTCGGACACGGTCTCCGCAAAAATTGACGGAATAGTCACAAACAGATGGCTGGGGCTGCCCATATTTGCCGCAGTGATGTTTGTGGTTTATTATATAGCCATGATCACCGTGGGGCTTGCCGCCACCGACTGGGCCAACGACTGCCTTTTCGGAGACGGCTGGCATATCACGGGAGGCGCCGCATATGCCGAAGCGTCGGATGAATACGGCGCCGCGCTCAGCGCCGCCCAGGCCTTTACGGGCAAGGACGAGCCTTCCGCCGGCGACGTGGCAAAGGCCCTTAAAGCCAACGGCCCCGATTCTTCCGCATCTCTGGACGTGGAAGACGAAGAGACCCTGGCAGTGGAAAGCGTTTCCTTTGGGTATGACGACCTGAAACACGCCGCCGAAGTCCTGGGCAGATACAAATACGAGGAGCCGGACCGCGCCGATTACGGCGTGTATGTGCCGGGCGTCCCCATGATAGCGGAAAAGTGGCTTGAGGGAAGCGCCGAATGGCTGCGGGGGCTGGTCATCGACGGCGTCATCGCCGGCGTGGGAGCCGTGCTGGGCTTTGTGCCCCAGATATTCGTGCTGTTTTTCCTGCTGAGCTTTCTGGAAGGCTGCGGCTACATTTCCCGTATCGCCTTTGTGCTGGACCGGCTCTTCAGAAAATTCGGCCTGTCGGGCAAGTCCTTTATCCCCATCCTTATAGGAACGGGCTGCGGCATACCGGGCATCATGGCTTCGCGCACCATCGAGAACCCCCAGAACCGCAGGCTGACCATCATGACCACCACCTTTATTCCCTGCAGCGCCAAAACGCCCTTCATAGCCATGATAGCCGGCGCCATTTTCGGGGGATCCCCCTGGATAGCCGTGGCCGCCTATTTCATGGGCATAGCGGCAATAATCGTTTCGGGGATCATCCTCAAAAAGACGCGCATGTTCGCCGGCGAGGATACTCCCTTTGTCATGGAGCTGCCCGAATACCATATGCCCACCCTGGTGAGCATGCTCCGCAGAATGTGGGAAAGAGGCGTGAGCTACATAAAAAAGGCTTTCACCATTATATTCCTTTCCACCATATTCGTGTGGTTCACCACCTTCTTCGGCTGGACTGCCGACGGCTTCCGCATGCTGGCGGAGGATGAACTGAACCTCAGCATACTGGCCCGCATCGGCTCCGCCGTTTGCTGGATATTCGCTCCTCTGGGCTGGGGCAACTGGCAGGCCGCCGTGGCTTCCATCACCGGGCTTGTGGCCAAGGAGAACATCGTGGGCACCATGGGCATCCTTTACGGAGGCTCCGGCGACACCTACGGCGCCATGGCCGCCGCCTTTACCGGCATCAGCGGCTTCAGCTTTTTGGCCTTCAACCTGCTGTGCGCTCCCTGCTTTGCCGCTATGGGCGCCATCAAGAGAGAGATGAACAACACCCGCTGGTTCTGGTTCGCCATAGGCTATCAGTGCGGTTTCGCCTGGCTGGTGGGCATGGTGATATATCAGCTGGGCATGGCCTTTACGGGACACGCCAACGTGTTTGGAATTATAGTTTCCGCCGCCGTGATACTTTACGCTCTTTATATGCTGTTTGCAAAGGAGAAAAAATATGCAGTGGCTCAAAGCTAATCTTTCCACCATCATCCCCGCCGCCGTCCTGCTGGTGTTTCTGATCGCCGCAGTGGTCTCGGTGGTCCGGGGCAAAGGCAGCGGCTGCGGCTGCGGCTGCGCGGACTGCCCCGCAAAAAAGGACGGCCATTGCGAAAAATGAGCCCCCATGGGCCAGGCAGCGGCAGATCCGAAAAAAAGTAGCCAGCCATGGCTGCCGACTCATGCACAACGCGAAAACGCTCCGGGAACCGGAGCGTTTTCGTATTTCCGCCCCGCGCAGAAACGCTCTGTCCCCACGGCCGTCATCTCGGCGGAAACGCTGAAAAAAGCGCCGTCATCCCGTCGTCAATGCTCAATAGCGCTCCGCGTCATCCCGCCGACTTCGCAATACGGCCGGCGCTTGGCGCCGAGGCGAAGGAGGCAGTGGGATCTTCGGGGGCACC
>JAGDAG010000119.1 GCA_017959625.1 Abditibacteriota bacterium
GAAGGAAGGGGCCGGCGCCGGCCACCACGGCTCCCACTCCCATCTGGTGAACGAGTTCGTCATGAGCATCGTGGAGGGCCGCAAGCCCTGGATAGACGAGGTCCTGGGGGCCAACATCACCGCCGCGGGCATCTGCGCCCATCTGTCCGCCCTGCGGGACGGCGCAGAGGTCACCGTACCGGTGTTTTAGCCGGACACAGACAGGCCTTCGGGCCTGTCTTCCCCTTGCTATGCTGTACAGATACGATCTCAACGCCGAGAGGACCATAGAGAGCTGCGGACACTGCTATTTCAAAGACCGGACGATGCACCCGGAACGGGTGCTGCCCTGCCATGACCTGATCTATCTGACGGAAGGAGAATGGGGCATCGGCATGGAGGGGCAGCAGTACCTGTTGAAAAAGGACCGGGTGCTCATTCTCAACGCGGGCCTGCGCCACTATCCCGTCACCCCCTGCTCTCCCCGCGCAAAGACTATATTCCTGCACATATATCCCGCCGCCGGCGACGGTCCCGCCGACCGTGACGGCGCGGGCTGCATACCTTCTCTGACGGACTGCTCGCAGAATCCCCGCATAAAAAGGCTCTTTGAGGACCTGGTGCTTTTTGCCGACAACCCGGGGCCGGAGAGCCGCGTTATCACTTCCTCTATGTGCAGGCTGCTCCTGTGCCACCTGTCCCTGATGTCCTTTCCCACCACCGATTCGGACCCGGTCCTGTATATCGTGGTAAAAAGCATCAAGGAGACTCCCCAGCATTTTTTTACCGAGGAAGAGCTTTCGGAGATGGCGGGGGTATCGGTAAAGACCCTGAGGAATCGTTTTCGGAACAGGTTCGGCATGACCCCCAGAGCCTGGCAGATGGAGCAAAAGCTCAGCCTGGTGAGCGCCGCTCTCGTCACTCACGGCAATATCCCCCTGAAGGCCCTGGCCGACAACTACGGCTTTTGCGACGAGTTTTATCTCAGCCACTGCTTCAGGGCCCGCTTCGGGATGCCCCCGGGAGAGTATCGGAAGAAAAACCTGCGTTAGGCGGACGAATAGGGCCCCCGAAAGGGGGCTCTCTCTATGCGTCAGCAAAGAATACCCCGAGATACGCCGCCGGCCGCGCAGGTCATATGCGGCCCTCCCGGGGCTCCGGTCTGTCCGCGCAAAAAAAAGGAGGCAAAAGCCTCCGTTTTTCCGATAGTTTTAGTTCTCTGTGTCGTAGGAGCCGGGTCCGTTGTTGACGCCGGTCTTGGGGTCGGGATGTCCTATCCAGTGAGCGTCTCCGCTGGGGGCGAATTCTCTCAGGATGCAGGATTTGGTGTGTCCGTCCAGGAAGCAGACGTTGTATCTGGAATCAATAGCAGAGTCCTTGGCCTCGTGCAGGGCAACGAACTCGTGTATGACCACCAGCTGGGCGGGCTTGTCAAAAAAGCCGGCCTTGTAGGGCTTTTTGGCTCCGTAGGGACCCCAGGTGAAGTAGGCAGCGCCTGCAAGCTGCAGCTTATAGTGATAGCTGGTGATGTTGCATTCCAGCTCCCAGCAGTCGTTTTCCGTGGCTTCGTTGGGGTCGCTGGGGCAGAAGAAGAGCTTGCCGTTCTTTACGTAGGGGCTCTGCTGGGCTCTGTAAGAATACACCTTGCACCAATCCAGAAGCTTCTGGGCGATGCCCGTGGTGATCCTCCAGTGGCCATCGTAGCCTTCGGTGCAGTCGCCGTTGTCGCCATAGACAGCCACGGCGGCGGGGGTATTGACGGGCAGGCACTGGTTCCAGTCGGACTCATACATCACAAAGGCAAGACCTATCTGCTTCATGTTGCTGAGACACTGTGTCTGGCGCGCCTTTTCCATGGCGTTGTTGAACACCGGGAACAGGATAGCGGCCATAATAGCGATGATGGCTATGACCACCAAAAGTTCGATAAGCGTAAAACCTTTTTTCATGGTTTCCTCCTAAAAACAACTTGCTTACACCTTCATTATACTTCTCCTTTTTACCATCAAACATATGGAAAATGCGGCATTGTATGTAAATATCGGCAAGTTTTGCCGGGCAAAGATCTTCCTGTCTTCACTGCCCGCAGGGAAAAGATTACCCGTCACAGCGTTTTTTCACTTTATCCCCCGGTTTGCCGTGTCCGGAGCCCCCAATGATGATACAATATAATTGAGCTTGCCAAAAAGAGGGCCCGCGCCCCGCCGGTCGTATAGTGACAGCCGCTCGGCTGCGTCCCGGCGTCCCCCGCGCGGGCAGGCAAAGCCGTCACTCCGAAAGGAAGCGGACAGCGGGGGGCCTGTCCGCC
>JAGDAG010000120.1 GCA_017959625.1 Abditibacteriota bacterium
ATAACATATCGGCAAGGCTTTGTAAAGCGTTTCCCGGCCAATTAATTATTGCGGCAAAAAAAGCTTATCCCTGCGGAAACCTGTTTTGATATGTTATAATATATACGGCAAAAAAATTTTTACAGGTACGCGCAATGAAAAAATTACTGTTTATCGTTATTATGACTGCCATACTTTCATACGGAGGATCGGCAAAGGATATTCCCGAAGAATTCATAAACTTCAAGTTTCCCGGGCACGAAAAGCAAATGGAACAGATAAGGTCCATTTACTACGAGGCATACATGAATCCCGTAGCAACTCCCGGAGCGTCCTTCATAGACGTCTGGGCCCCGGTCCCTCTCATGAGCGTGGCCCCCGTCAAAAAGGACATGATGAGCGTTTGGAAGGAAACCTTCCTTAACCGCAAGATCAACAAGGAGGGCTACGTCACCTGCAACCAGCATTTCAGCCACGCCCTGGACGACGGCTGGCCTTTCCCCCTGTTCCCCCAGATACAGGGAGATTACGAAGGCATAACCTTCGGTTTCCTGTTTCAGGACAGCCCTTCCGACATAACCATGATGCTGGCCCCCTCGGCCCCCGCTCTTGACAGAAAAGGCTACATGGGCGAGAAGGCCGCCGCCCGGTGGTCCGTCCACGATATGGAGAACCTGGGCGTGATAGACGACGCCTGGCAGATAAAGGTAACGGGGCCCGACCCCTGGATAGAGACCAACGACGGCTTCGTCTGCGACGCCTTCTGCTGCCCTTTTATCAGCTTCCGCGCCTTCATAAGCACCGAAAAGCCCATGAAAGCCACTCTCCAGTGGCAGCGGGAGGGGGACAAGGGCTGGTCCCGGTCCAGGTCCGTCTCCTTTGACCTGCAGACCCCCGATCCCTTTATGGGCAGCGTCCTCAGGTTCTGCACGGTGGAGCCCTCCAGATCAAAGGAATGGAACGGCACCATCACCAAGCTCCGGATACGCTTCCCCGCCGAAAAGGGGCTCGGCTTTGCCATAAATTCCGTGTTCTCGGCCTTCAACACACGCCACCAGATGAACGCCTGCAATTTTCTCATAGGCTCCATCAACACCTACAACCAGACGGGGGACACAGAGTTTCTGAAAAAGAATATCGAACGCATGCGCAAGGTGTTCCGCTACGCCCAAAAGGAGCTTTACGACAGCAAGGCCGGCATGATAAGGGTCCGCTATCAGGGCCACGACGGCATTCCCGGCTACGTGACGGATGAAAACGGAGACCGCACCTATAATTTCGGCCACTCCATAGGCGGCAACTACTGGGACATCCTTCCCTTCGGCAACCTTGAGACATATACGTCCTATTATTACGTCTATACCCTCAGAATGATGGCGGATCTGGAAGAATACATCGCCGCCAATCCTCAGCTGGGGCTGGGCAAAAGCCCCATGAAGCCCGAAAGCATGAGGCGGGAAGCGGACAGGATAGTAAAAACCATCAACGCCCGGCTGTGGAACCCCGAAACGGGAAGGTTTTACGCCGCGGAAGACGTCAACGGCGACAAGTGGGATTTCGGCTTTACCTTTCTCAATACCGAAGCCATTTATTACGGCGCCGTGACTCCGGAGCACGCCCGGGAGATAATGGACTGGATAGACGGCCGCCGCACGGTGGAAAGCGACACCAGCAAGGGCGGGGACATATACCGCTGGCGCCTGGCCCCCAGGGCCACCACCCTGCGCAACGAGAAATGGTATTTCTGGGCCTGGGACTGCAGAGTGTTCCCCTTCGGACTGCAGGTGCAGGACGGCGGAGCCGTTTTTGCCCAGAGCTTCAACGATATGATGAGCCGCATCAGGGTGTACGGGCCCGGCAACGCCTGGCAGAGGTTTGAGGGCATCCTGGACTGGTATTCCGAGGTGCAGGAAGCCGGAGGATACCGGGCCTACTATGCCGACGGGAGCAAGGGCAACACCCTGCAGGGCTCCGGAACGGCCGGCGGCATAGGCATAGACATGGAATTCGTGGAGACCGTGCTGGTCCCCTACACCATGATAGAAGGCTTTATGGGCTTCAAGGCCAACCCCGAGGGCTTTGCCATACTGCCCAACCTTCCCGACAGCTGGCCGTCCTATGAGATAACGGGGCTCCGCTACCGGAACTTCGTTATGGACCTGAAAGCCTCCAAGGATATCATCGAGATAACTGCCGAAGGCCCCCGGGAGACCCTTGTAATCACCGTACCCGAGGGCTTCACCCTTACGGAAGGCAAGGACCTGGGGGGCAACAGATGGCAGGCGGAAATCGGCGGCGGCCGGATAACGGCGGTGCGCCGCGGGTAGGCCCGTCGCACTTGACTAAGGGCCTCCGGATATGCTATCATTATAATGTATCTTTATACCTACTGCCTTTCTCGAGGTCGAAAGTTAGTGATCGGCAATCTAACAAACGGTCATGGCGGTAAAATTTTTTAAACGGAGAAGATCACAATGGATAAAACCACAAAAAGCCAAATCATCAGCGAATTTGCCCAGAAGGAAGTCCAGGCTGCAAGAAATGCAGCAGGTGGAGCTGGAGCAGGATTGGCAGCAGGGGCAACCGTAGCTTTTATGGCTCCAACAGCAGCTATGTGGATTGCTACTACTTTTG
>JAGDAG010000121.1 GCA_017959625.1 Abditibacteriota bacterium
AAGCCGAAGCCGTCGGCGCCCAGCACGCAGCCGGAGTGAAGGATGCACGAGGCGCCTATCTCCGTTCTGTCATATATGGAAACGTTGGAATATATTATTGTGTCCGGACCTATGGTCACGTCCGCCCCGATGAATACTCCGGGATAAACCGTCACTCTGTCCCCCAGCACGGAACCGGGGCCTATATGCGCTCCGGGAGCGATGACGCAGCCCTCGCCCACAGAACAGGCGGGAGAGACGGGAGGAGCGCCGGGGGAAGGGACGTAAGGCTCGGGGCACAAACTTTCCAGTATATCAAGAAAAATACTGCCGGCCCGGGGACTCACAAGCAGAGTTTTGTCTTCGGGAACGCTGTACGCAGAATCGCATACGATACAGGAAGCCGGAGTCAGAAGAGCCTCGCTGAAATACTTCCTGCTGTCAGCCAGGACCAGGTCTCCCTCCTTTGCGTCCTGCACGTAGGCTATCCCCTTTATCGGCGCATTCCCGTCGCCTATGAGTTCAAGGCCGAACCGCTCTGCAAAATCACCTGCTGTAAAATCCATAACTACCCTTCCATATCTGATATCAATCCCGGAGCATATTGCCAGCTGTCTTTGAGCTTATGGCGGAAAACCTCCGTATAATCCGCAGCGCGCCTTTCCGGAGAATAAACTATCTCCACGCCCATTTCCTCGGCCATATTTGCAAGCAGCATATACAGCTCGTGTTTTTTTCTGTCCGGCGCGGTGGCGCGTTCCTTCAGGAGGCCCGGGCTGCCCGCCGTCTGTCCAGCCGCAAGCCCGGACACCGCCGGCATATCATAAAACGCCACTTTCGTTTTTCTGTCGAGGGTCATACGGTCTGCAAAAAGCTCCGACGCGGCCTCGAGATAGCTGTCATATTTTTTGATCTTGGCTTTTCTGCTTTCGGAAACCTGTTCTTCCAGTATCCCGTTGAGGGTGTCCACGGTTTTTTGTATCTCCTGCTGCTTGAAGCTGTCGGAAACGGACATATAATAAAAGAACAGCTGCATATTGCGCTCTCTGTCGAGCCTGGCCCGGGAAGAAGCCTCTCCCAGGGCGGCGCCGGTTTCCGGAGTATCGAACAGCCTGCGTTTTGACGAGGCCGCATAAAGCCGGGCCTGGGAATTCAGGCTTTCTATAGCATTCTTTTTGAACAGCCTGTAAAGCTTTTCCATGCCGGCCCGGTCGTATTCCTCAAACACGGGATTCAGCTGAAGAAGCCCCACCGCTATGTTCCGCCTGGCAGCCAGAGCGGCGGAGGCGTCCATGACGGCGGTTATCCGTTCAAACTGTTTGTCTTTTTCTTCTGTCAGTTTTTGGAAGACCGCTTTTTCGAATTCACTTGTATCATGAGTGTAATCCAGCGCTTCAAGACGCAGCTCCAGCTGGACGGGCACGTCGGCGATGGTGTCGCTGAAGGGCTCGGGAGCAGGCAGATCGTTGAAAGACTCCCGGAGAAAATCGGGAGTATAGTCCTTCATCAGGCTGTCTATATCCACGTAGACACTTTGTATATCTATGGCGGAAGCTTCCTTCTTCAGTATGTAAACGCAGGCGGCCGGCGCCAGTATCACCGCCGCCGCCAGAACGGCAAGAACATATCGCAGAGGGCTGACTTTCATAAACTAAAGACTTGACTGAAGCTTGTCGAGGACTTGTTGGGTTATGACGGTCACGCCGAAAATGACTGCGGATTTCATTACCACCACGGTAAGCTTCTTTTCCGCCGCAACGGCCTTGCAGACCTCTGCGATCTTGGCGTCAAAGGCGTTCTGCTTCTCCATGATGATCTGATCCATCTTTTTCACCATGCTCTGCCTTACGTTGCCGAGATTGGCTTCGCTTTTTTTCTTCATATTGCTGAGCTCGTCGATCCTGGTCTTCTGCTCGTCGCTGGGAGGGTTGATCTGGGAAAGGGAGTCGAACTCCTTCTCTCTTTTTTTGTTATCTTCCTGCAGGGCCTTCGCTCTCTCGCTGTTGGGGTTTTTGGCCGCTTCGCCGATAAGCTCCAGGATCTCGTTTTCCGTGAGATACACGTTGCCCGTCCGGAGCTCTATCTCCCGCGTGAAATCGGCGTCGACAGCCTTCAGGTCGGCGGCGATGCTCTGGAACAGAGGGGTATCCTGCACCTTTTCGTAATCCAGCACGCCCACGTTCTGAGCGTATGCAGCAGCGGCGGCAAAAGCAACCAGCAAAACAGCGGTTATGATTTTTTTCATTACTGTATTCTCCTTATAACTGAATAATGAATGCAAAAAGAGCACTCTCTTTTTTTACGATTATTATGTCCGGCAAGTTCCTCAGAACATATGCCCCATACTGAAATGAGCCTTGTTGCCCTCGTCGCCGAAGCCCCAGTCAAGCCTCAGATTGCCGATGGGCGTATTGAACCTGGCCCCGAGGCCGTAGCCGTAATGCCCTTTGAAGGAATCGCTCTGGTCCAGATCCCTGTAGCTGATGGTCTCGGTAGAGCCCCACGCGCTGCCGTAATCAAAGAAGGCTATCAGGGTGAAGTAATCCAGGATAGGCTTTCTGTATTCCATATTGATAAAGGCCATTTTCTTGCCCCAGAAACGGTCTTCCGTATAGCCTCTCACCGAATCGGCCCCTCCTACAAAGAACTGCTCAAAGAAAGGAACCGTACCGCTTATAAAGCCGGCTTTGACCCGCATGGCAAACACGCCTCTCCTGTCCTTGGAAGGATCGCCCGTATACTCGCCGGGGACCTTGTTGCCTTCGGAATCGGTGACCATATACCTCGGCGCCCAGAAGAACCTGTATTCCCCCTGGAACTTGGTAAAGTTGCCGGCCATGGGGATGCGCCTGTACACAAAGGGATAATCCGTTTCGGCAAACCGGCTTCCGTCCACGTGTCCGGCTTCCACGCTCAGAGACTGATAGCTTCCCTTGGTAGGGGATATGATGTAGTTCCTGGTGTCTCTGGTGAATTCCAGGGTGGCCGACGTCGTTTTGCCGTCCTGGATTATTTTCCAGAGCTCGTCCTCGTGAAGCAGATCGGGATTCGTATTCACGTCGTCATACTTCAGGGAAAGACCGAGTGAGCTCACTTTGCCCAGGCGCTTGGAAAAAGACACGGTGGCTCCCTTATGCCTTTCGTCATAATTGACGTCGCTCCCCAAAGAACTGGAGCTGCTCCAGGTCCCTTTGTTGAACCGGTAAACCAGCTTGTTATATATGGAAAGGGAAGCGGTGATCTTTTTGCCGAAGAGCCAGGGCTCCGTATAATTGGCTTCCCAGCTGGCTCCGCCTTTATATCCGCTTCTGGTGCCCTGTTCCCAAAGGAAGGAAACGCCTCTGCCCATTCCCCTGAAGTTCGTATCGGAGACTCTTATCTGCCCCACAAGCTTCTGGCGGCTGGAATAACCGACGCCGAGGTTCAGCTGGCCGGTTTTCTTTTCCGTTACCGGGATGGTTATGTCGATGACCCCGTCCTGATCCTCGGATTCTTCATATTCGTACCTGTCGATGGATTCAAAAAAGCCCAGATTATAAAGAGTCTGGTAATCCTGGTTCATCGTTTCCGAATTAAAATAATCTCCGGTCCTGGTAGCAAGCTCTCTGGCGATGACGAAGGACTTTGTTTTTTTGTTGCCCTTGAATTTGATGAGGCCGACTTTGTAAACGACTATGGGGATATTGACGTCCACTGTTCCCATATCTCTGGTCTCCACCACCTCGCCGGCTTCGTTTTTGACTTCCTCAACGTTGGGGATTATCACTTCGTCGTTCACGTCGATGGTAGCATAATAGCCTTTTTCGGCATAGTGTTCGACTATCCTGTGGTAATCGCTGTTGAGATTGACGTCGTTGAGAACGTTGCCGGGCTGGCTTTTCAGGAGGGCGGTAAGCTCTTCCTCGGGAATGGGCCCGTTGCCCGTAATGATTATCCGGTTGATCCTGGGGTTCTCCACCACGTCATAGGTCAGCACTATACCGGCCGGAGTCGCTTCCTGCCTGTAGGTGACGGCCCCGAAATAGCCCATATTATCCATGGCCTCTATATCTTTCTGCACGAGTTCAA
>JAGDAG010000122.1 GCA_017959625.1 Abditibacteriota bacterium
AGGGCGTAACGGAAATAGGGGAGAGGGCTTTTGATCACAGCTCCTCGCTTGAAAAGGTCATCATTCCTCTCAGCGTGGCCTCTATCGGCAAAGAGGCCTTTCGCGGTTGCAGGGCCTTGACTGTCGTGACGCACAATAAGGCTGCCGCGGACTATGCCCGGCAGAACGGCGTCAGGGTGATATCGGGCTGACATTTTCCCACCCTCCACCGGCGAAAAAAAGCCTGCCTTTTCGAAAAGGCAGGCTTTATCTGTCAGAGACATATCTCCGCTTTCATCTTCAGCAGTTCCTCCGCCAGCTCCGGCGTGAGCTCTCTTCCTCCGGCCCGGATCAGGAACTCCCGGGCCGCTTCGGGGGTTAGGACAGTGTCCAGATACAGGCACGCCCGGGAGCAGGCGGTATAAAACAGCTGTTCCACGGTGTTGCTATGCGTAAAAAGCTTTTCCCCGGCGTGGAGTATTATCACGTGATCGGCTTCCATGCCCTTGAACTTGCGCACGGTGGTAAAGATCAGGCTTTTGTCCGCAAACAAGTCAAGGGACGGATCCCGCTTCAGTATCCGGTCCCCTATGGCCAGTTCTCCGAGATTTTCCGGTTGGTCGGAAAGCTCCTTCAGGGCCTTATCCCACCCCAGCATGGTCAGGACCGCCGTGTTATTGGGCGTCAGGCCGTCTTCTTCATACCGGCGCAGGATACGGGCGGCGGTATCAAAGGCTTTTTCACCTTCCCGGGGGAGCCATACCCGCGGCTGCATTCCCTGCAGGGTGTCCTGCGCGTAACCGGTGGAAAGCTCGGCGTAGCCTTCCGCCGTCCGGGCGATCTGGGCAGTATTCCGGAGGTTGCGGCTAAGCGTGACCCCGGCCGTTGCCGGATGGTCCTCCTGCAGCCAGTTTTTGCCTGTGCGGTCGAAGTGCACCAGCTGGTTTGGGTCATAAAAGGCCAGAAAGAATCCGTCCCTGTCCGCGCAACAGTTAAACAGCGCTTCCAGCACGTTATACTTGAAGTCCTGGGCTTCGTCTATTATCACGTGGCGCCAGGGAAATTCCCGTTCTCTTATTCTTTTGGCGATCTCCTCCTGCTTGTCCGGGATGGTATCGTCCATAGGGTCTATGCCGTATTGCTCAAAGAGATCCGCCACGGTGATATTATTGTATTCGGCGAATTGTTTGTCCGTATCGTTTCTCAGGATATCGTTGAAACAGGTAAAGCAGACCCCGTCTCCGGTCTCCTCCGCCAGCTGCCGGGCCTTTTTCAGCGCCAGCCAGGTTTTGCCCGTGCCGGCGCCTCCCCGGATCACGGCCCTTTTCTGGTTTTTGAGCAGGGAGAGCAGGGCTTCCTGTCGGGCGGCAAGCCTGTTCTGCAGGGCCCTGGTGCGTTTCCACGCCCATTCCCGGCTGTCCGCTACGCAGAATTCGGGGCACAGGGCGTTGGCTATTTTGTCCAGAGACGCATCGGAAAGCGCGGTCCTGCCTTTGCTGATGCTCTTCCATTTTTTGTATATCTTGTCTTTTATCTCCTCTTTCTCACTTGCTGCGTTATACAGCTTTTCGAGATACAGGTTTTCTTTTTTCAGAAAGCCGGTCTCCCGGAAGCCTTCCGTTTCCTCCGTGTCCGGCATCCAGAGCAGATGGCATATCTCCGCATATTCCGCTCCCTGCCCGTTTTGCGCCTTCGGCAGCTTCAATTTTGTAATTATTTCTTTGACACATCTTGTGCAATCTTTCAGCTGTTTTTCCGGGTCTTTTTCGACTCCGGAATCGTTCATGATTTTGCCGTTCCGGAATTGCCAGCGTCCGCTTTTTATTTCGATAAGCAGTATGCCCAGCTCCCTGTGCAGTATGATGAAGTCCGCTTCGCTTTCCCTGAGCTTCAGGGAGTGGATAACGGTAAAGCCCTTGTCGACGACAGCCGCCTTAAGGGCATTGTAAAGCCGCTCTTCGGCGGAGCTGCGGTTGAATTCATATGTGTTTCTCGTTTTGGGTATGATGCGGTCTGCCATTATGAGCCCTCCATTTTCCAGGGTTTGAAGTCCTTGAAGCCACTGAGAGCCTCTGCCTTTTCCGGCAGGGCAAAGATATATGCCCGGAACTTGGTGTATTTGAGTATCCCGAAAAGCGTATAGGCGTTTTCCGGCTTTTCCAGAGAGCTGGGGGTGAGGCCCCATATGACGGAAACGTCCTCCGCAGGCGCTTCGCCGAGAGGTATTTTGGCTATAAAGCGGCATACCCGGGTGCAGCCGGTCCTGCCGTCCGCAACGGGTATGTCCGGTTCTCCGTCAAGGTAGGGTTCCGTTTCTTCGCCCCCCGTGAGGGGAACGAAGGTCAGCGTTTTATCCTGACAATTTTTCCGCAGTTTCTTTATGATGTCCGGCAGCATATCGGGGGTGGCGGAATATGCTTCTATGCCGTTGACAACGTTCCGGTCCTTGAACCAGTCGAAGCCCCGGAAGGCCTTGATGCCGAAGGCCTTTTTCATTCTATCCGGGAAGGATGCTGTTCCGTCCATGTCGCTCCCGAAAGATGTATAAAAGCCTTCCGCCTCTTCCTTGGTGAGCAGGCTTATCATGTGGACGAATCTTCTGCCCCTGAGGAGCGCGTCGCGAAGCTCCCGGCGTTTGTCTTCAAAATGGCAGGGCTCCACGCCGGTTATTATCACGCATTCGTACTCTTTGCCGCTCTCCGGGTCAACGGGAACGGAGCAGTCTCTTCCTTCCTTGTCTATGGAGGCGAGCTCCCTTATGGCGGGGCCGCCGAGAGGGATCACCGCCACGCTGTCCCCTTGGGAATAGTTGTGCCGGATAAGTATCTCCCTTATCCTGTATTCCACCGCTTTTCTGGCCCGTCCGGAGCCCTTGCAGTCAAGTATATGGAGGAACGGCTCCATGCCTTCCGCGGTATTCCACAACGCCTCTCTGTCTCCGGGATACAGCCTGTCTGCCGTGCGGGCAATGCTTTTGACGCATGTAAGGCTCCCGGGCAGGGTCGCCCCGCAGAGCCGGGACCGGTCCGACAGCCAGGAGGTCCCGGGCAGGCCGGCTTCGCCGCCGTAAAAGGCGTAAAAGCGCCCGGCCCGTTCTGCTATGGCGTCCAGCTCTCCGGGGGAAAAGCTGTCTGCGTCCCATACGTACAGGAAGTCCGCTTTTTTCTCCGGGACCCCGTCAGCCACCACAAGGCCGGTCCCCTCGGGGAAAGAAGCCGGGTCTTTGCAGACGCCGAGGGCTCCGGCGGCGCCGTTTTTGGAGGCCAGGTATCTCAGCGCTGCCCCGCGGGTCCTTTCCTCCGGGCCGGATATGGCCAGGCGCTTTTCATCGGTGAAGGCTTCCAAAGCTTCCAGCAGAGCCTTTTCAAAGTCTCTCTTCATGGTATCCGTATAAGCTTCGGGGTCTGCCTGGGGCTCGGTGACGCTTCTGATGATCTCTTTCCAGGCGGAGAAAGACAGTCCGTAGCCTTTTTCGCTATCATATAGTCGTTCCGGCACCCGTGGATCGTTCAGGCCGGTCCCGTCAAATACTTCGTCCAGGCTGGCGGGGAGCCCCTCTTTTTGGGTGAAACATCCCATGGGGAACCATATGCATAATCTGACGAGATGATCGTAATCGACGGGTAATGTTTTTAACAGTCTGCTTCTGAATATCTTCAGTTGTTTCTCCGGGTCATAGGGGATGCCTTCCCAGCGGTTGTCGGCGAACGCTGCGTTTTTGGCCGGGTCGCACAGGATGGCCGCTATGCTACCGGATATGTGGATAAGAAGAAAGAACCTGCTCTCCGGCTTTTTCGGGAGAAGGCTGCTTTTGAGGGCGTCGGGGGCCACCGCGGCGAACTCGCCGTTGAGAAGAGAGAGTGAATCGCATACCAGCCTTTCCGCTTCGCAGGAAGGCTCACCGTTTTGGATTATGATCGCCATAGCCGCCCCTTTTTTTGTAAATTATATTACAATTATACTACAAAAATGCCCCGGTTTCAATAGCCCTGTTGATAAAGCCCTCCGGGTTTGCTATAATTCTTGTGGAAAATATCCCGAAAGGCGGTTATGGTATGGAGTATTATTTTTCTGCTTTGCTTATTGTTTTGTGCTTCCTTTGGGCGGCGCCGGCGGAGGGGGTCGTGTTTTACCCCCGGGAGATGGCCCGTGAAACTGCTCCCGCGGCGGCGGCTCTGGTAAAGGCCCTGGGGACCGAAGCCCGGGCCGGAGAGGCGGGGGAGGGGGACCTGCAGCTGGCCCTTGATCCGTCCTCGGAAGACGTCGCCTTTGCCCCGGACAGGATATCCGCGCCTTCGCCGGAGGCATTGGACTCCGCGGCGGCGCTGTTTGTTCAGGAATATATCCGCGGAGGCAGAGTGACCTTAGCCGAAAAAAAGACCGTCTCCGTCACGGAGGCCCGCCTGGCCCTGCGCTCCCAGGGCTCTCCCTTCAAAAAATGCTTCGGCGATTACAACCCCGACTATACCGAAGAGACTCTTATCTCCTTTGACAGCGCCGATATACCCGGAGAGGATTTTCATTTTGTCAGCGTGTCCGAGGACCACGAATATATGCGGGAGGGAAAAGGCGCAGTGAGGCTGCGCGCGGAAGGCGAAAAGAACACCCTCCGCACCCTTATGTGGCGCAGCGGTCCGGCCTTTCACCTGAAGGTGGAGGACAAGCAGAAGACCGCCCTCAGGCTGTGGCTTTTTATAGACGACGCCGACAACTTTGCCACGGACCACGACGCCATATACGGCCGCCAGCAAAAGCAGGCCACCTTCTTTTTCCGCATCATAGACGACGAAGGCCGCTACCACGCCTGGAACCATACCTTCATGGGCAGCGGCTGGCATGAGATAGAGCTTTCCTTTGCCACTCACAACGGCTATTACGGCGATCTGAACTACGGTGACCTGACGGGCTTCGGCATCCTGGCGGACGCCGATCCGGGCACGGTAATAGAACTGGATTCCCTGAGAGCGGTGAAGTATAAAAGCGGCTTCAGGCGGCAGCCTCTGCCGGAGCCTGCCAGGCTCATATCCGACTGTGAATACGACGCCTTCGACGGCTGCATAGTGCAGGAATGGTACGGGGCATATTTCAGCGTCGGCGACAGCCTTTTCGGACGCAGCTCCTACGCCATCTCCACTCACAGTGAGAACGGCGATTTCCGGCAGTATATCGGCGTCAATACCGGCATGAGGCTGGATTATTACAACGACGAGCTGGTGCTGTGGATGAAGGTAAACGACCTTTGCGCCCTGGACAGCCTTTTTATAGAGCTCAACGAAAACCAGGACAGGTTCGAATACGAGAAAAGCTTCAAGCTTGAAGAGCTGCAGAAGTACGGCCTCACGTCGCCCAACAAATGGTGCCGGGTGGCCATCCCCCTCACAGATATGTGGGCGGGCTGCCCTCCCGAAAGGCAGAGCGAGAAATACAATATGCCCCTGAATGCAGTCAGATTTTACGCCGGCGCCCGGGACCACAGGCTGCTGGTCATGAAGCTGGACAGGGTGTACGTCACCGACAAAAACAAGCCGGACCCCGTAAAGGCCCCGGGAAGATAGGGGCCCGGACAAAAAAAGCCCCGCCGGGGGCGGGGCAGGGGGCGCGGGCCCCCCGTTTTTTTAATTGATGGTCAGCTCCACAGCCCGGGGGGCTCTGGTGACGCCGTCCCCGTCGGCTTTGGACTGGGTGAGCTCCAGCCGGAAATACCGGGCCGTTACGGGTTTTTCCAGATTGTATCTGGAATAGTACGCCGGGCCGAAGTCCTCTTCCGACAGCTCTTCCTCGTAAATGGTCTCCCAGGGATCGCTCTCTGTGAGCCTGCCCAGCAGGGCGGCCCTGTCCGCCATCCTGTTGGCCCCCGCATGGTCCTTCTGCAGTATCAGGTTCACCCTTTTTACCTCCACCGGCTCCCGGGTCGCAAAGGTCAGGGAGTGGACGTAGCCCTCGGGCTTTTCGTCCTTAAAGAGCAGCATGCCCTTTTCCACTTCGGAAAAGGCGCCGCCGAACAGGTCCCGCCAGTCGGACATTTCGCCCGCGTCGGAGCCGTCGATAAGGGTCAGG
>JAGDAG010000123.1 GCA_017959625.1 Abditibacteriota bacterium
CTGGCTTTCGGGGAGATCCAGCATATCGAAGATATCCCCGCGGTTTTTTACGGAAACCTCGATGAGGGGAACGGGTTTTCTGCCTCCCGTAAGCCGGGCAAGTTCATCTGCCGCCAGGGACAGGCCCGCCTCCGACCAGTGGGTGTCGCCCCTGAGGAAGAGCTCCTTGTTTTTGTTTGACATAAAGGGCCCCGAAAGGTCGCAGACTATGCAGCCTTCCCTCCCGAGAGTTTCCGAAATGACCGAAAGCGCCCTGTCGGCGGGAACGCCGCCGGACCGGAAGCAGCGGGAGAACCTTTCGGGATACACCGACGCTTTGCCGGGGACGGGCAGCGCCACAAGGGTGACGCCCCTTGACTTAAGATATCTGTCCAGCGCCAGTATCTCTTTCGCGGCAGTTTTTGCGTTTTCGGTATCCTCCCTTACAAGGGAGTATATCTCCTCGCTGTAAAACAATTCGCCGCCGGAACCTGTGAGCGCCTTTTCGTTTCCCGTACGGAGGGCCCCCGTCAGGAAAAGCTGGACCCAGGGACGCGCGGCCTTTGATATATACTGGGCGTCTTCCGCCGAACGCTGGTATTCTTTGATCTCTTCGGGGGATCCGAAAAGCTTTCCCGCATCACAGACCGACCGTACCCGGGCGGCGCGGGCCCTTGAGGGAAGGAGCCTAATTATCTCCCCTTCCTTTGCTTTTCCGCCGGAGGCAAGCTCCCGGGATACCTGATATAAAGGCATACCGAAAATGACGGCAAGAAAAACCAGTATTGCCGCCGCTGCCGCCGGGGGGGCGATCTTCGTGTTTTCCAGATATCTGCGGGCGTATTCTTCTCTTGTCATGATCCTGTCAGAAAATAAAATAAATAAACGGATTATACGACTGCACGAAAAGCAGCAGCACCGAAACGGCAAAAAGCAAAAACACAGCAAAAAGCTTTATGGGCGCGAGCTCCTGAGTAAATTCCCATGTGTCCCGGCAGCCCCAGATACATATCCCCGCGCAGGCAAAGCTGATCAGATGATACGGTTTGAACAGTATGCCTTCTATAAGCCCGTGAAAGGTCCCCGCCGCAGAAGCGGAAAACATGCATTTGATATACAAAAGGGCTTCGGGAAGGGTCCCGCACCTGAAGAATATCCATGCGAACGTCACCAAAAGGAAGGTCAGAAGCGTCTGCAGCCACGCCGGCGCCCTGTGGTAAAAAGGCTTTTTGCCGTTCATCCGTTCAAGGGCCAGCATGATCCCGTGAAAGCCCCCCCAGATGACAAAGGTCCAGCCGGCTCCGTGCCACAGGCCTCCGAGAAGCATCACCAGAATCAGATTGAGATAGGTGCGCCCCTTCCCCTTCCTGTTGCCCCCCAGGGGGATATACAAATAATCCCTGAGCCACGAAGAAAGGGAGATATGCCATCTGCGCCAGAACTCGGTTATGGACAAAGACCTGTAGGGCATATCGAAGTTGCGGGCAAAAACGAACCCGAACATAAGCCCCAGCCCCACTGCCATATCGGAATACCCGCTGAAATCAAAATAGATCTGAAAGCTGTAGGCAAAGGCTCCCAGCCAGGCGTGCAGAGCGTGGACGGGCAGGCTGTCGAAACAGACGTCGGCAAGCTTTCCGCAGGGGTTTGCCAGAAGCGCCTTTTTGGCCAGCCCGAAAGCAAAGAAGGCAACGCCTCTTGCAAACTTATCGGACGCGTGCGTCCTTTCCGTCAGCTGCCGGGCGATCTCGGAAAAACGTATTATGGGCCCCGCCACCAGCTGGGGGAACATGGCCACGAAGCAGGCAAAATCCCCGAAGCTTTTCATGGGCTTTGCATGCCCCCGGTAAACGTCGATAGCGTAGCTCATGGACTGAAAGGTGTAAAAGCTTATGCCCAGGGGCAAAACCACGTTCATGGTATGCCCCAGCCCCGGCAGGCCCAAAACCTCCAGCAGGGCGCATGCGTTCCGGCAGGCAAAGTTATGATACTTGAAGAAGCCCAGTATGGCAAGGTTGCTCACCACCGAGGCGATCATGGCTCCCCTCTGTATTTTGGACCGGGGCTCCCCCTCCTTCAGTTCCGGGGGCTCCCCTTTAAAGCAAAAACCGTTATAGCCCTGCACCAGCCCCGCAACGTAATCTATGAGGGTCGACGCCAGCATCAAAAGCACGAAAAGGGGGTTTGCCCAGCCGTAAAAAACGTAGCTTATCAGCGTCAGCGCGATATTCTTTATCTTTTGCGGGACGGCGTAATATACCAGCAGCGCCGCCGGCAGAAAATAAAAAATAAAAAAAACAGAGCTGAAAACCAAAGGCTGTTACCTGCAGTTTGCCAGTATATCGGCGTATATCATATCAGCCATCCTGTAATAACCGTATTGGTTCGGATGCACGTTCTCGTTCACGACGTCCACAAGCATGGGGTTCCGGCTGCTTGCCGGGACCTGCGTCCGCGGGAAATCGTATTTGCAGTCTATATTGGCGTTGGTAGCAATTATGCTTATATTATCCTCTTTGCCGTACATATCGATTATCTCGCGGCAGTATCCGAACATCGCATTCTTGAAAAACAGGTAATGGCCGTGGTTCCTTACTCCCCAGGCATAGCCGTCGTTGCAGTTCGGCAAAGGCAGCATGATGTGTATCCTGAGGGTCTTGCTGTAGCTTCTGATGCTGTCGGTGATCTTTTTCAGATTCACAATATAATCGGGGGCTCCCCCGTCGTTAGGGCCCGAAAGAAGAAAAACGTCGGTGGCGTCGCCGAACTCCTTGTTCTGCTCCATGTAATAGGAAAAGCTGAAGTCCTTTTTTTCGGGATCAAAAAAGCTGTTGGCCATCCCGGCTTTTTCCGGCAGGGACGTATAATCCCGCCACGCCCAGCTGCTTCGCCCTTCGTGCCTGATCTCACGGGAGTTTCCCTCGCTGTCCTCTTTCGTGTCGGTCCTCGTCCCGTAAAGGACAAGGGCGTCCCCCATGAGGTTTTTCAGCTCCGCCTGATATACGGCGGCGTGAGTCAGGCTGTCGCCTATGAATATGGCCCTGACGGCAGGCTTCGGCCCGTCCTCCACTACTCTCACTATACAGGATGCGGACGCGGCCTGCTGTCCGCCGCTGTCGATGGCGGCAAGGGAAAGAGGATGGTCGCCGGTTTTTTCGGCGGTTATCCTCAGGCTGTCGGCAAGATTATCGAAGCCATCCCCCGCAAGGGAACTGTTTATGATATAGTTATCTATATTGTTGCACCTGCAGATATTATAATAGTGGAGCCTTACTTCCCTGCCCTTTACCACGGGGATCACCGGAGGCAGGCTCAGCTCGCACTCGGCGGCCGCCGCGGCAAGGGCTGCGACAAACATAAAAGCAACAATCAAAACCTTCATTTATTCCTCCATACACTGGCCCGCGTTGAAATACTGCTCCGGGCCGGCGTCGAACTCCAGATCGTCCGCCGTATATATGCTTTCCGCCTGGCCGTTGTCCCCGACGGGCTCCACAAACAGGGTGTAAGTCTTGCCCTTTTCGTAGCCGAACACCTTCTCGCCGTTGGCGTAGCCCCGGCAGAGGACCCTTATAATCTCTCCATCCCCGGTGCGGAACTCACAGTTTATCAAAGCGTCCTTGTAGGGAGCGATCTCCTCCAGGGAAGGCAGCCGGGACGCCGCGGTGAGTTTTGCGGTGACGGCGCGGCCGTTGGGAGCGTAGGGCTTTATCGCCCGCTTCGCAAGCTCGAAGTCCGAGGCTATCTCCTCCGGGGAAAGGGCCCTGTCGTAAACAGCCAGGGAATTGATGACCCCGGTGAAGGCCCCCTTTCCGTCCGGCAGATTGCCCGCCGTGCAGTCCCAGGCGTCCCACTTGTCAAAACCGCCCTGGGCGTCGGTAAAGGAAGCCGCAAGCCTGCCGTCCATATATACGCTGACCACATCGCCGCCGTAGGTGACGGCGCCGTGGACGGTCCTGCCGGGCTCGAGCTTTGCCAAAACCAGCACGGGCTCCTGGTAGTAAACTCCCAGAAAAGTCCTCATCCTCAGCACCAGAGAGCCGTGCTCCGCGGCCAGGGACAGATTGACGGCGTTCTTTTGGGAGACGGCAAATATGACTCCGTACTCTCCGGGCTTTTTGACGCATACGTCAAACACTATGCCGAAGCTGCCGCTTTTCCTTACAGCCTCTCCCGGAGAAGCGCCGGCCTCCAGCGCGCCTCCGCAGAAGCACAGGCCGTAATTGCCCGCGAGCCAGCTCCTTCCCTTAAGGGCGGGAGGCTCCGGGACGCCGTCCCTGTAAACCATGTTTTCCCCGTCGGGAGCGTAATACCATACCGGATCGCCCCCGGGATAGCGCAGGGTGTTGATCGGGATGGTTATATCCAGCCTGTTGGGCTCCCGGGCCAGGTCGCAGATACCCTTTACGTAAAGGACGTCCTCCTCCACCGGCGCGTCAAAGGCTATATCAATACGGGTCCCCGACTCCGACAGCTTCCGGGCCCCAATGGGGGTACCGGAATGGAGGCCCAGCTTCATGCCTTTGATATCCACGGGCTCGGACATAAAAAGGGCCACTCCCCCGCGGGTGGTCATCACCCGGGCCACGGAAGGCTTTTCCGGGGCGGATATGACCACCGTCCCCCTGTAGGTCCTGCCGCCTTTGGCCTCCACCGTATAGACGCCGGGTTTGGAATAGACGTGTCCGGCGGTCCGTCCCCCCTTTTCGGAGGAACCGTCGCCGAAGGACCATACTGCGGCCTTTTCGTTCTCCGGCAAAGTCCACCGGGCCCGGCTTTTGCCCTCAAAGGACTGTGTCCCCAGCTCCCATTCCCGGAAATACACGGAGGGATACCTGTCCGTATGCTTGTCGAAGCTGTATCTTACGGGTTTTCCGGTGCGCCGAAGGGTCCCGGGGTCTATGGCGCACACAAAGATATCGTAATCGGACTTGTTGTGGTCGTGCTGGTTGGGAGACGCCCCGAAGGCCAGGGCCCCCATGGAAAGGGACACCTCGGGAAAATATATATAGGATCTGTCTTCGGGGAGGCACCTGTCGCGGTTGTCCAGTATATGGTGTATCGCGCCGGTCTCCGGACAATAGGCCCCCACGGGGCCGCCGGCGTTTTCCATCCACACTATCCATTTGCTGTCGCAGGTGTGGAAGGGCATGCAGCCGTCGAGCTGTTTTATTTCCCTGACGCTCTTTTTGTTTTTGTCGTAAGCGAACACCAACGCGGGATGTTCGCAGACTCCGTAGGTGAGGTTTCTGTTGAAGAGCAGATGGTATTTGCCCTTGGTATCATAGAGCTCCCTCGTCTTTTTATCGGACAGGTCGTAAAGGCAGGTCTTCCGGTCCCCGTTTATATAGATGAAGCTGTCGTTGCCGGTAAACACCACGCTGTGGCCGCCTCCGTAATCGCAGGCCCTGTCAAACAGCACGGTATCGGCGCCGGTCTTCATATCCACAAGATGCATCTTTCCCACCGGAGGCCGGTCCTTCCAGCCCCTGGCGGAAACAGGATACTCCATATAGATCACCCGGGACCCGTCGGGAGAGACCTGGGCGCTCATATGGTCGGTATTTTTGTCCCCTTTTGCGGATATCTGCTTTTCCCCCTGCCGGCCGTCGAGAGTATTGGAATATATCCTCCAGACTCCCTGCCTGTTGGATTCCCACACTACGTACCCGTCGCCGAAGCGGGTGACCTCGTCAAAGGCCCAAAGGCTGCAGGATAAAACGAAAAAGACGATAGATAAAAGGCCCCGATACGTTTTCATGATATGCCCTCTTTTGCATTTCGTAATAACTGTTTTTGTCAAACGGTGCCGCAGAAGCTGCGGCACCGTATCATGCCAATATACCGGCAACGTGCGTTATCTGCCGCCCTGTCCTTCGCTCGGACGCTCCGGAAAAAGCGGCCTTTTTATAACGGCAAAGCCTTGTTTATTTTCTGTCCTTCATAAAATCGGGAACTTTGAAATTCCCGGTAGGGCTGTTGAAGTTCTTTTTTGCGGGAGCCGTCTGAGCCGGCGCGGCGGGAGCAGGCGTCTGGGCTTCCGTTTTCGGAGCGGGAGCAGGCTGCGTCTTGGGCTTCTGCACCGTTACGGGAGGCTTGACAAAGGAAGATGGCGCCTGGTCGAACCCGGTGGCGATCACGGTTATCTTGATCTCGTCTTCCAGCGAATTGTCGAACACGACTCCCAGGATAACCTCGGCGTTGCTGTTCCCCGCATCTGCGGCGGCGTGGATCACCGACATGGCGTCGTTGATCTCCTGAAGCTCGAAGTCTTCGCTGGCGGTAATGTTCACCAGCACGCCGGTAGCGTTGTCGATGGAGGTATCCAGAAGCTTGCTGCGGCAGGCTCCCTCGGCCGCTGTCTTGGCTCTGTTCTCGCCGGAAGCGACGCCGATGCCCATAAGAGCGGAGCCCTTGTTTTTCATGATGCTCTGAACGTCGGCAAAATCAACGTTCATCAGCCCCGCGACGACGATGATATCCGAAATGCCCTGAACGCCGTTCTTGAGAGTATCGTCGGCGATCTGGAAAGCATTTTTAAGGGTTATTTTCTTATCGCATACTTCGCTGAGCCTGCTGTTGGGTATGGTGATAAGGGTATCTACGTTTTCCTTGAGGACCTTGATACCGGCTTCTGCCTTGGCGGCGCGCTGTCCGCCCTCCCACAGAAACGGTTTTGTGACGACGCCGACGGTCAGTATACCAAGCTGCCTGGATATCGAGGCGACCACTGGAGCGGCTCCGGTGCCGGTCCCGCCGCCCATTCCGGCAGTGATGAACACCATATCGGTGCCGTCGTCTGCCTGGAGCAGTTTGATTATCTCGTCTCTGCTGTCCTCCGCGGCCTTTTTCCCGATCACGGGATCTCCTCCCGCGCCGAGGCCCTTTGTCAGCTGCTTGCCCAAAACGATTTTTTTGTCTTCTTCGACAGTTGACAGCTGCATGACCTGCTGATCCGTGTTGAGGACCACAAAATCAACGCCCTGGACGCCGCTTTCCATCATTCTGTGAACGGCATTCATCCCGGCGCCGCCGACGCCTAATACCTTGATCTTTGCCTGCCGCTGTACACTTGCTTCACTTGGCATTGTATTTCTCCTTGAGTTAAATTTCCGATTGTTTTTTCGGGAACAGCCTGCTGAAAAACCCGATTATTTTTTTAGCAGGCGTGACTTCCGCTATTTTTTCTTCGGCATAATCCGAAGCCATTATTTTCAGCGCTCCGAGAACGGCGTACCACCGGGGGTCTTCGGTGATATAATCCATTCCGGTAAAGCCGTAGGATCTTCCGGTCTTGACCTTGAAGCCGTGAGGGACGGCCGGAGCCAGCGAAGCCGCAAGCCCCCTGATCTTTGCCAGCCCTCCGGATATAACGTAACCCGAAAAGACCGCATCCCCGTAGCCGTGCCTTTCCACTATCTCCGCGATCCTTTCAGCAAGCTGCCTGCACAGATCCTCCAGGAGGCGGTTGTATTCCCCCGTATCGAGCCATCTCCCGCTGCCTTCGGGGCCGGAAGAGAGAGGCTTCTTTTCCGAGGCTCCCTTCAAAAGCAGATTGGAATAGTTCTC
>JAGDAG010000124.1 GCA_017959625.1 Abditibacteriota bacterium
AAGTTCGGGTTCAATATAAGGTCGGGAGAGGCTCTTAAAGCCGTGGGCAGCGTTTTGCAGAAAGACTCTCTCGTTTTTGCCGGCGTCCACTGCCACCTGGGCAGCCAGCTCCTTGACGCCGCGCCTTTTATACAGGCGGCGCCTGTGATGGCGGATCTTGCCGCCGCTCTGAAAGAAAGGCTGGGCGCAGAGCCGGAAATGCTGGATATCGGAGGCGGGCTGGGAGTCAGATATACCGAAAAGGATTCTCCTCTTTCCATAGAGGATTTTTCGCGCCTTGTCACGGGCTGCATCAAAGAAGCCTTTGAGAAAAGAGGGCTTTCGCTGCCTCATCTGCTGCTGGAACCCGGGCGTTCCATCGTTGCCGAGGCGGGGACTACCTTATATACCGCAGGCCAGCCGAAAGAGGTATCCCTTGCCGGGGAGCCGTACCGCAGGATCTACCTTCCCGTGGACGGAGGGCTTTCCGACAACCCGCGGCCCGCTCTTTATGACGCCGAATATTCCGTTATGATCGCAAGCCGCGCAGATAAGCCCCGGGATACGCTGTATACCGTTTCCGGAAGGCATTGCGAGACCGACAGGCTGTTTCCGGACGTAATGCTCCAGAAAGCCGACTGGGGAGATATAATGGCAGTCCAGACCACCGGGGCGTACTGCCACAGCATGGCTTCGAATTATAACAGATTCCCCCGGCCCGCTGTAGTTTTTGTATCAGGGGGAAAGCCGCGCCTTGTTTACAGGCGGGAGACCCCGGAAGATCTGGTAAAGTGTGATTTGTTTTAGCGATGGAAATGTCTTTTTTGCAAAGAGGTATCTATTTTCTGATAGCTCTTCTCATAGGCTTCAGCGTTCACGAATACGCTCACGCTCTTATTGCTTACAAGTGTGGGGACAATACAGCCAAACTGGAAGGCAGGCTGACCCTTAATCCGGTAAGCCATCTGGATCCCGTGGGTGCGGTTTTTCTCGTTTTCATGGCTTTTGCCGGCTTCGGCCTTGCCTGGGGCAAGCCCGTGCCCGTAAATTTCAACAACCTGAAAAATCCCCGGCGGGACGAGATGCTCGTTTCCGTAGCCGGCATCACCGCGAATCTCATTATAGCCTGTATCGCCGGCATCTTATACCGGCTTTTCGGACACTCTCTTCCGAATTCCGCCATAGCGTTTACGGTGATACTTGTAAGCGTCAACGTTTCCTTGGCGGTTTTTAATCTGATACCGCTGTATCCTTTGGACGGTTCGCGTATCCTGATGGGGTTCATGAGCTACAATGCTTCAAGAAACTATCAGATATTCATGCAGAAATACAGCCTTATCATATTTATTGCCTTTCTCGGTTTTCTTTACAGCCCGCTGAAGGCAATAATCATTGTTCCCATGGAAATATTAGTTCGCCTTTTTATTGGTGTTTATTAAAAGGAGTCACAGTTTGAATTCGGCGAAAAAAAGAATGCTTTCGGGTATGCAGCCCACGGGAATGCCGCATCTCGGCAATCTTGAGGGCGCTATCGCCAACTGGGTCAGGTATCAGAACGAATATGAATCCTTTTTGTTTATAGCGGATTGGCATTCACTCACCACTCTTTACGGCGATACCGGCCAGATAAAACAGAACATACGGGAAGTCGCTCTGGACGTCCTTGCCGCCGGTCTCGATCCCGGTAAATGTGCGTTTTTCGTTCAGTCGGACGTCAAGGAGCATGCGGAGCTGCATTTGCTTTTGAGTATGATAACTCCCATCTCCTGGCTTGAAAGGGTCCCCACGTTCAAGGAAAAGCAGGAAAACGTGCTGGGCGGCGAACAGGCCAGTTACGGGCTTATGGGGTATCCCGTCCTTATGAGCGCGGATATACTTATTTACAAAGCGGACGTCGTGCCGGTAGGGCGGGATCAATTGCCCCATCTGGAGCTCTGCAGGGAGATAGGCCGCAGGTTCAACAATCATTACGGCGGCGTTTTTCCCGAATGCGAGGGGCTTATGACCTCTATCCCGGCTATGCCCGGCCTTGACGGCAGGAAATTGAGCAAAAGCTATGGCAACGCCATTTACATAGCCGATGATGAAGATACCACCTGGCAGAAGGTGCGCAGCATGTTCACCGATCCTGTCAAGATGAGAAAAGACGATCCCGGCCATCCCGAGGGCTGCGCCGTTTGCGCCATGCTGGGTATCTATCAGCCCGACTCCGATGAAGAACTGCAGCGGGAATGCAGGGCGGGGCATATGGGCTGTATGCAGTGCAAAAAGAAGCTTGCGGAACTTCTTAACGAACGTCTGAAGCCTATAAGAGAAAAACGGGCGGAGCTTCTGGATAATATGGATTACGTCAGCGGCGTCCTTGCCGAGGGCGCGGAGAAAGCCGGCGCCGCCGCGGAAGAAACCATGAAAGAAGTCCGCTCGGCAATGAATATGAAGAAAAGAACGGTCAGGTGATTTGATGAATAAACCAATTAAACTTACTATAACCGGCGCCGCCGGAAAAATAGGATATGATCTTTTATTCAGGATAGCGGCAGGAAACCTGTTCGGGCCGGACAGACAGGTGGAGTTCAGGCTTATGGATCTGGCCCGGGAAGATATACAGAAAAAGCTCACCGGCATTTCCAAAGAGCTTGAAGACTGCGCGTTTCCCGCCGTCGCCGGGGTGACAGTGACCGGCGACCCCCGCGAAGCCTTCGACGGCAGCGAGGTGGTTTTCCTTGTAGGGTCAAAGCCCAGGACAGCCGGTATGACAAGAAAGGATCTGCTGAGTGACAACGGCAAGATATTCAAAGAACAGGGTAAGGCCCTTAACGACGTTGCCTCGAGGAACGTGAAGGTGCTGGTAGTGGGAAACCCCGCAAATACCAATTGTTTCATTGCCATAAAAAACGCCCCCGATCTGGACAAAAGCTGTTTTTCCGCGATGCTGAGGCTCGATCACAACAGGTCCATAGGCCAGATCGCCAAAAAACTGGGCATAAACCCCGGCGAAATCAGAAAAATGACCGTCTGGGGCAACCATTCTTCCACCCAGGTCCCCGACATCTCATACTGCGAGAATAACGGCGGAAGGATAGAGGGGCAAATAGATAAAGAGTGGCAGAGAAACGAATTCACCCCTCTTATCAGAAACAGGGGGACCGAGATAATAGCGTTGTGCGGAGCCTCTTCGGTAGGTTCCGCCGCCAATGCCGCCCTTTGCCAGATGAGGAACTGGTATTCGGGGACCCCGGAAGACGATTGGGTGACTATGGGAGTCCCGTCCGACGGAAGCTACGGGATACCCGAAGGGTACGTTTACGGTTTTCCCGTCACCTGCAAAGACGGAAAGTATTCCATAGTAAAAGGCCTGGAACCGGACGAATATATCAAAAAATGTATGATGCTTTCGTTTGAAGAGATAAGAGAAGAAGCGGATATGGCTCAGGAGTTGTTGAACTGATGGCTGAAAAATATTCAAGCAAGGTCATGGAGCATTTCACAAATCCCCGCAACGTCGGCGAGATCGAAGACGCCGACGGAGTAGGGACTGTGGGTAATCCCGTTTGCGGCGATATCATGAAAATGTTTATCAAGGTGGAAAACGGCGTGATCAGCGACGTTAAATTCAAGACCTTCGGCTGCGGAGCGGCGATAGCCACAAGCTCCATGTCCACCGAGATGATAAAGGGAAAAACTATAGAAGAAGCCCTCAAGCTTACGAACGCTGCCGTTGCGGAGGCCCTGGGAGGGCTGCCGAAGGTAAAGATGCATTGTTCCGTTCTGGCGGAACAGGCCATTAAAAAGGCAATAAGCGATTATCTGGAGAAGACCACGGGAAAAGGCCTGGATCTTTCCGGCCTTGAGGACGAGACGTCCTGCCACGTGGAACCGAAAAAGGAATTCAGGAGATTATAATGAACGAAGAAGCAAAAAACAAGGTAAAGGAATGCATAGAAGCCATCAGGCCCAATCTTCAGGCCGACGGCGGCGATATAGAGTTTGTGGATATCGTTGACGACATCGTAAAGGTGAAGCTCCACGGAGCCTGTCACGGTTGCCCCCACGCTGCAATGACCCTGCAGAGCATAGTAGAAAACGTTATTACCGAAGAAGTCCACGAAGTAAAGGGGATCGAAAACGTGGAGTTCTGACAAATATATGCTGCCGGACAGATATGCCGGCAGCATTATTGTATATGGAGGAAAAATGAAAAACACCCCCGATCTGAATATATGTATCGTCGGCGTGAGCAGAGACTGCTTTGCCCTGTCCCTCACGGATTCGCGCCTTTCCCGGGTCTGCGAGTCTCTCGGGAAAAAAGGCTTTAAGATCCGGCGTTTGAGCACCATCATCGAGCATGAAGACGACACTGTAAAGGCCCTGGCGGAAGCAAAGGATATGAAGGCCGATGCGGCCGTCGTTTATCTGGGCAATTTCGGCCCGGAGGGCCCCGAGACCATATTTGCAAAGGAGTTCGGCGGGCCTGTGATGTTCTGCGCCGCGGCCGAGGAGACCGGCGACGGGCTTGAAGACTTTCGCGGCGACGCCCTGTGCGGCCTTTTGAACGCGTCCTTTAATCTGAAACTGAGAAGGGTAAGCGCTTATATCCCAAAGGACCCCGTGGGGCTTCCGGATGAAGTTGCGGATATGATCATAGGATTTGCGCCGGTGGCAAGGATCCTTTGCGGCCTCCGGAAGCTCAAGATCTTTTCCTTCGGCCCCAGGCCCCAGGATTTTTACGCCTGCAACGCGCCTATAGGCCCTTTGTACAGGCTGGGCGTCGAGGTCATGGAAAACAGCGAGCTGGATCTGCTTTCTCTTTACAATGCAGTAGAGGAGAACGATAAGGAAGCCCTGGCCGTGGAAAAGGATATGGCAGCCGAGCTGGGACGCGGCAACAATTATCCGGGGGTCCTTGGGAGGCTTGCCAGATTTGAAGTTGCTCTTATGAGGTTCTTTGAAAACAATCTCGGGACCTCAAGCTACGGCATATTTGCCAATAAATGCTGGCCTTCCTTTGAAGAGTTTTTCGGTTTTGTCCCGTGTTACGTGAATTCCCGTCTTGCCGCCCGGGGGATACCCGTTTCCTGCGAGGTGGATATGTACGGCGCGTTATCCGAATATATGTGCCAGCTGGCAAGCCTGAAGCCCGCTACCATCCTTGACATAAACAATACGGTCCCCGCCGATATGGTGAAGGGCAAAGACCTTATGGGCTGCGCCCCCGGGGATCTGTTTATGGGGTTCCATTGCGGGAATACCTGTTCGGCCTGCCTGGATAATTATTCGATGAAATATCAGAAGATAATGAAAAACAATCTTGAGCCCGACGGCGAGCCCGATATCACCCGGGGGACCATTGAAGGCAAGATCAAACCCGGAAAGGTGACCGTTTTCAGGCTGCAGGGGGATATCGAGAGTTCTCTTATGAGTTACGTCGCGGAAGGCAACGTGCTGGATATAGAACCCCGGACCTTCGGCAGTATCGGCGTTATCGCCGTTCCCGGGATGAAACGCTTATACAGAAACGTGCTTATCGAAAAAGGCTTCCCCCATCATTCGGCCATCGCCTTCGATCACGTTGCGGCGGGCCTTTTCGACGCAGTGAAGCTTTTGGGCGTCGGCGATATAAGCTTTCCACGGGAAAGCCTGTATCCTGGGGAAAACCCGTTCTGAGCTTGCGCAGCATAAAAAAAAAGAGAGGCCTGCCGTGAGGCAGGCCTCTCTATTGCATTTTTAACGTAAGCGCAGCGTCAGAAGTTCTTTATCTTTTCCGCTATGGAAGAAATGATCCACGCAGGAGTGGAAGCCCCTGCCGTAAGGCCCGCTTTTTTTGCCCCCGCGAACCATTCGCGCTTCAGTTCGTCGGCCGTTTCTATATGGTAGCTGCGGGGATTGGCTTCTTTGCAAAGCTGGTACAGCCTTTTTGTGTTGGCGGAATTTTTGCCTCCGATTATCACCATGCATTCCGTTTCCTTTGCCAGCGCTATTGCGGATTCCTGCCTGTTGTGGGTAGCCGAGCAGATGGTGTTCTGGACGACGGCTTTTTTTGCCCGCCTCACTATGGCGTTTGCAAGCTTTTCAAAATAGTCTTCATTGTTGGTGGTCTGGCTCACGATGCCCACCTCTTTTCCGGAGAAGTCGTATTTTTCGATATCCTCCTCCGAGCCGATCACTATGCAGTCGTTGTCTGCCCAGCTCACGACGCCTTTTATCTCGGTGTGGGCCGCATCGCCTATGATGACCACCTGCAGCTTTTTGCTGATGAAGTCTTTTACCTTGTTCTGGACGTCCCTCACAAAGGGGCACGTGGCGTCTGTTATCCTGATGTTTTTGTCGCGGCATTTTTGAAAAAGATCCTTCGGCGCTCCGTGAGAGGGCATTATGAGGATGTCGGTGCCGGAAGCATCGTCTATGGATCTTATCTCCGTGACTCCCTTCGTCTCCAGCATTTTTACCACCTGCGGGTTGTGGATCAGGGGCCCGAAAGTGGATATCTTTGCGTCCGTATTGTTTTCCAGCGTGCTCATGGTGAGCTTCATGGCCCTTTCGACGCCGAAGCAAAAGCCGGCGTATTTGCAGATTATTACTTCCATCATGCACCCCGGGCCTGTACGAAGATCTTTCTTGTCCGGGGGCCGTCGAATTCGCAGAAGTATACAGCCTGCCAGACCCCCAGGACCAACTTGCCTTTGCTGACAATACACGTAAGGGAGCAGCCTGTCACCGAGCTTTTGAAATGGGAGTCGGAGTTATGCTCGCAATGCAGGTAGTCCGGCCGGTTGGGAAAAACGGAAGAATAGCCCTTTATGAGGTCCGAGAGGACGTCGGGATCCGCGTTTTCGTTTATGGTGATCCCGGCTGTGGTGTGGGGAGTGAATATGACCGCCGTCCCTTCGCTTATCCCCGACGCTTTTACGGCTTTTCTCACCTTGTCGGTTATATCCACAAACTGCCGGCGGGCCGTTGTGTTGATAGAAATAGTTTCCATATTTGC
>JAGDAG010000010.1 GCA_017959625.1 Abditibacteriota bacterium
GGGATCCTGATGGTCGGAAGTACAAACCTGTGCACCAAAGCCATCGGCAAGGGCGATAAGGAGGGGCTAACCTGCGTCTTCTCTCTGACAATTACGCTGGGCGTCCTTTTGTCTGCTTTTCTGGCGGTGTCCGGCGTTTGCGCGCCCGGCGTATTTGCGTCGCTGTTCGGAGCAAAGGGCGCCAGCGCGGAGGTCTTTTCGGACACGGCACGGTACCTGCGGGGTCTCTTTTTGGGCGCGCCTGGCTTCAACCTGTATGTTGTTTTAACGCCGATTCTTCAGCTGGACGGCGACATGCTCCGCCCGAAGATCGCGAGCCTTGCCTGCGCCGTTACGGATGTGGCGGGAGATCTGCTGAATCTGTTCGTCTTCCGCGGCGGTATCTTCGGCATGGCGCTGGCCAGCAGCATCAGCCACTACGCAGCGTTTCTGATCGTGGCCTCGCATTTTCTGAAGAAGGGAAGCCTCTTTCACTTTTCCCTTCGCGCGGTTCACGACAAACTGTGCGGCCCTCTGTTAACGGACGGCTTGCCGCGTGCCATGAGCATGCTGGGCAGAGGGATCCTGCCCGTTCTGCTCAACGCGCTGCTGCTTCGTCTGGTGGGAGATCCGGGCGTAACGGCGCTGTCTGCAATGATCAACACCAGCTTCATCATCGGCGCGCTGGGCTGGGGCATCGGCGGCGCTGTCCTCATTATGGGCGGCATGATGGTCGGCGAACAGGACGTCACCGGCATGAAAAACGTGATAAAAACCGCTCTGGGGGATATCCTTGCCGGCGTATCGGCCCTGGCAGCGGCGGTCTTCCTCTGCGCGCCGTATATTGCGGCTCTCTTTATTCCCCAGGGAGGCGAAGCGCAGAGGATGGCGCTCACAGTCATCCGGTGCTATGCGGTCTGCCTGCCGTTCCTGGCCTTCAATGTGTCCGCGGGAAACTATCTGCAGGTGGTATCCAGAACGCTTGGCGCAAACCTTGTGAATATCTGCATTGAGGTGGCCTGCACGGCGGCCGCAGCTTATCTGCTCAGCCCCTTCCTGGGCGTCCTCGGCGTTTGGCTTGCCTACCCGGCGGGACAGGCCGTTCTCAGCCTGATCATCGTATTGCGGGTCATTCTTGTGAAAGACGGCAGCCGAAAGGGCGTGGAAGCCCATATGCTGCTGAAGGAGGGTTTTGGTATTCCGGAGGAGGACCGCATCGAGCGGTCGCTCCATACCATGGAGGAAGTGGTCTCGCTGTCCAGTCAGGTCATCCCCTTTTGCGTCGAACGCAGGATCGGCACAAGGGAAGCCAATCGTTTGGCGCTCTGCGTGGAAGAGATGGCCGGCAACGTCATTGAGCACGGCTTTTCCGACGGAAAGCCCCATCACCTGGATGTGCGCGTGCTGGTGAAGGACGGCTCCGTGATCCTGCGGCTCCGGGATGACTGCCGGAGGTTTGACCTTCGTGAAAAAGTGCAAAACTGGAAGTTTGACCCCGAGCACCCGGAGAAAAACATCGGGATCCGCATGGTGCTGCGCGTGGCGAAGGACATCAGCTATACCAATACGATGAATACGAACAACCTGATCATTACGGTATGATACAAAAGGCGAGAGGCACAAACCTCTCGCCTTTTCATATCTGCTCCGCATACGGTTTTGAATGAGCCATTTTTCACAAGATAGCCTTTTTTTGGTGCTTTCCATCCTTTTGGGTTTTTGCTCTAGACAAACAGTTGTTGTCATGAGGGGGCAGTAATGATATGATAAACAACAGCAAAACCCTTTACGAAGAATCTGAAAAAAAGGAAAAAACACAATGAAAAATCTAAAACTCTTGTGGACCGCAAGTTTATTGGTTATTACCTGTATTGTCCTAATCTGGACTATCTGCAGCTTTGCGGGGATAAAACTGCCTGATACAGTCATACGGATTATGGGCGTACTGGATTTATGCGCTATTCCCGTTTTGATTTATTCCTCTGTGAAACTAAGCATGTAGAAGAAAGAAAAATAAAGAAAATCCCCCGAAC
>JAGDAG010000125.1 GCA_017959625.1 Abditibacteriota bacterium
GCGCTCCTTGATCGGCACCCCCGTTTTCCTTGCGCCGTCATTCTGACGGCTTATAAGGAAGACGGAAAACGGTTCCCCCGAAGATCCCACTGCCGCCTTCGCCTCGGCGCTTTGCGCCGATCGTATTGCGAAGTCGGCGGGATGACGCGGAGCGCTGTGAGGCGTTTCCGCCGAGATGACCGCAACAGTCGGGATGACACGACGGTGACACAGCGCGTTTCCGCCGGGATGACGAGGGTAGCGCTGTCAAAGCGGCCGCTTTAGGAAAAAACGGCAAAGCCCGCCGCGGACTTGACACAAACGCTTTGCCGTGTTATATAAAAACTGTATTACATGCAAAAAACAAGGAGAACGTAAATGAAAAAACTTCTTTTGACACTTTTCTGCGCCCTTGCCGCTACAGCTGTTCTGGGCGCCGGTTCGGATTTGCTCTCGCTTTACGTGAGCCCCGTCCCCAACTTTTTCCCGGGCCTGATCACTGCGGACAGCCTGCTTGCCTGGGACCTTTCCCTCCCCGCAGTTCTGAAAAAGATGCTTGCCGGTTTAAACGACCGCACCTTCGCCGGATACAAGAAAAAACTGGAGCCTCTGGACGATCACAACAAGAACAAACTCCTTTCTTCTGCCGAATTTGCCAACAAGGTAAAAGACTCGTATCACAAAGAGTTTGTAAAGCTATTGTCTTCCGGCCAGAAAACCATATTCGCGCAGGTGAAGGGCGATTATGATTTTATCCGCCGGCCTTACAATCATTCCGAAAGATTTTACGGCGACGTTGTGGCCCGCAGGCTTCAGATGACTGCCCAACAGAAAAAGAAGCTGGAGTCCCTTAACAAAAAATACGTCGAGCAGGGCAGCAGACTGTCTGCAATCAAATTTATTGCTAAGTCCATGGACGAATACAGAGCCGAAGTGAAAGGCATGCTCGGCAAAAATCAAAAAGCCTTGTTTGAACAGTACGAAACAGGCGCCCCCTTGCTGAAGGCTAAATATCTTCATTAAGGCAAGCTGGAATAAAAACACTTTTCCTCGCGCCGCAAAGCCCACCGGGTCATCCCGGCGGAAGCGCTGTGAAGCGTTTCCGCCGAGATGACCGCAACAGCCGGGATGGCTCCGGAGACAAAAAAAAACGCTCCCGAAGGAGCGTATAAAACCCGTTTCTCTTTACAGATTCACATTGATCCATTCGCCCATGGACTGGCGCACCTGCTCGAAATCTTCGCCTGTCACCTGCTTGGAGGGGCGGGCCAGAACTATCTTCCTGAACTGCTCCAGTATAAGCTCGCCGTTGCGGAGCTCCTTGCTTGAGGAAGGTTTCTTTCTGAGGGCGGTGATCACCTCGTCCATCTTTTTGATATACAGCATATCGGTGATGGCGTCTATGGTCGCTTCCATCCGCATAGTGTCGATGACTTCGAATTTGCCGTCCTTCTGTTTTGCGGAAGCCAGCAGGTTCAGGCCGGGATACACCCTGAAATCGGCGTTGAGGCCCTGGTCGGTCTCCACCGCGGCAAAGGGGTTGGAAAGCACCCGCCAGTTGTTGTGGGCGGAGTAAATATACATATCGCAGTCATTGAGATACATATTCCAAAGCGTTTTGCGGACGTCGGAGAGATTTGACTCCAGAACGCTGTCGCAGGCTGTTATGCCCGTGATCTTGCCCTTGGGCAGCAGCTTTTTGTCGGGATAGTTGTCCCACGCCACTATATCGGCGTAAGGCGCGTAGAGGGCGGCCTCGTCGCTTCCGGCAGCCGTCAGCACTATTCCTATGCCGTTGTTTTTGAGCTCCGTCAGAAACTCGATATACTCGCTGCTGTTCACGGCGCTTCCGGGCTTGCAGAAACTGAAAAGCTTTCCCTGCCAGCCGTTGTCGGAGATCATCTTGCCTATGGTGCGGGCGTATATCTGATATTTGTTTTTATCGGTGAGCTCATAGGGATACGGCGAGAGCACAAGCTTGTCTATGCCCGCAACGTAGATGCATTTGAGGGCGCTTTCAAGAATGGCGGCGTCGGCAGACCATTTGCCGAACTCGTTGGCAGTCATCTGTATCCAGGGCTCGCCGCTTCCGATATCCATAGCGCCGTTGGTAAGCCTCTTCGACGTCATATCCCTGGCCATATCGCTCAGCTCTCTGTAATACCCCAGAGAGCCTTCCAGCCTGTAGAGTCCGGTGGCCTCATCCTTGACGGTAAAGCCGGCATAGTCGGAAAAAGAGTGTCCGAAATCGGAGACCGGCAGCACGAAGCCGGGGCGGGTATCAAGGGCAAAATTCCAAACCTTTATGACAAAGGGGAATTCTACCTTCAGCTCGCCCATCCGAAGCTCCACGGAGCAGGGATAGGTGCCCGAAGGAGTCCCTTCCTCAAGATCGATGCCTATCCACATGGACCGGGTGGCGCCGGCGGCTATATGCTCGAAGGACACCTGGTTGACCCCGGCGGCAGGAATTATGGGATCGGCGATGACCGTGGAATCGTAGCTCTCCGAATAAGCAGTTTCGGAAATATCGGCAAATTCCACCTTTCCCGCCGTGATATACTGATCGAGCCTGGGAGCGTTGACCCGAAGAGTGATATCCGAGGCGTCCTGCCAGGCAGACACCGCAAACTGGAGGCTTCTTCTTTCTCCTTTGGCCATCCCCACCACCGGGGAGTAATTATCGGGATAAAGATTTTCCTTGTCCAGATACAGCCGCGTGTTGCTGTTCACGAAGGACGCGCATACGGGCAGCGTCACGGGGAGGCCCATTTTCACCAGCTGGCTCCTTGCTCCCGTATAATACCGCACTATGGCGTTGACGGCGTTGAGTTTTTTGCCTGCAAGCTCGACGTTGGTCCTTCCTTCCTTGCCCAAAAGGTCGTTCACCTCCTGTCCGGTGGCGTCGATAAGGGTGGATATGGAATCGGGAAAAGAGCTCTTGTATTTGCCCAGCTCCATCATTCTGGAGATTATTTTGGAACGGGTCTTGGAAAAAGCCGTGGTGCCTTCGCCGAAATAAAGCTTTTCCCAGCGGGTGCCTGTCCCGGTGTAATTGTGCAGGCTCTGGGGAGCGATGTCGCCGCGGCCGCTTTTTCTGAAAAGCTTTATGAGCCAGACGTCGTCGCTCTGGGGCGGGAAGGACGTCTTTGCGCTCTTGAAGATGCTGCCGGGTATGGAGACCACGCCGCTCCATCCGTTTTCGGCCTTGCTTATGTTGAGCTCGGGTTTCCGTTAAAGGCAAGATCCTTGCCGTAGGCGTCGTAAACTATGCCCTCCGCGTTAAAGATGAGCCTGTAATAGTTGTCCGGCTCCGCATTGGACAAAAGATGCATCTCGATGCGGTCGTCGTTTTCGGAATAGGTGTCGGGCACTGCCGCCTCGCTTTTGAGGGCCGCCATCGCCGGATCCCTGACGTCGAACGCCACTACGATGTTTTCTTTTGTATATCCTATTTTGATCACGGTCTGCAGTTCCGGGGCGACGTCGGCTCCGGCAATATCTGTCAGAACGTATTCGCTTGCCACGTTCCACTCGGGAGAAGAGCAGCTGTCGGGGGCTACCGAAAGCCTGGAACCGTAAACCTGAGCGAAAGCGCAAACCCAGCACAGCATAAGTAATGCTGCCGACAACAGGGTTTTTTTCATACTTAACTTACTCCAATAGTATTCTGGACCCGCCGGAGAGCGGGATCGTACACCGATATCAAAAGTCCGGGCTTACGCGTGCCAGTCTATATTTTCCGCTTCAAGAGCATGCTGTTCTATGAAGCGCTTCCTGGGCTCCACCACGTCTCCCAAAAGGATGGAAAACAGATTGTCCGCCTCTATGGCGTCCTCCAGGGTGACCTGGGCAAGGGATCTTGATTCCATAGCCATGGTGGTGGTGGCAAGGTCTTCGGCGTTCATTTCGCCGAGGCCCTTGAATCTGGTAACTATAAGCTCGCCTTTCTTGTTGCGGACCGACTGTATCATTTCGTCTCTCTGTTCTTCGTTTTTGGCGTAAAGGACCGTATCGTTTCCTTTTTTGATCTTGTAGAACGGAGGCTGCGCTATGTAGATATGCCCCGTTTCCACCACCGGCTTCATATACCTGAAGAAAAACGTCAGAAGAAGAGTGCGGATGTGGGCGCCGTCCACGTCGGCATCGGTCATGATGATGATGCGGTCGTAACGCAGCTTGCTCAGGTCGAAGGACGAAGAAACGGTTTTTTTCTTTCCGCCGATCTCAAGCTCGGGCTCTTCGCCTTCGTCGGAGCCCCCCAGGGAGATGCCGGTCCCCAAAGCGGAAACAAGAGATTTGATCTCTTCGTTTTCCAGCGCTCTGTCCATACGGGCCTTTTCCACGTTGAGGATCTTCCCTCTGAGAGGAAGGACCGCCTGATACTTTCTGTCGCGGCCCGTTTTGGCGGAACCGCCGGCAGACTGGCCCTCCACAAGGAAAAGCTCGCATTTCGACGGGTCTTTTTCTATACAGTCCAAGCTTGCCCGGAAGGGAGGTGGATTCCATGGCGGAGGACCTTTTCACCAGCTCCGCCGCCCTTCTGGCCGCCTCCTTGGCGCTGCGGGCTATCATACACTTTTCTATGATGCGCTTTGCCGCCTGAGGGTTTTCTTCCATGAAGGCGCCGAGGTTTTCTCCCACTATGGAATTGACTATGCCTTCCACTTCTCCGTTGCCCAGCTTGGTTTTTGTCTGGCCTTCAAACTGGGGCTGCTCGATTTTGACGGAGATGACGCAGCAGAGCCCCTCTCTCACGTCGTCGCCGGAAAGATTGCTGTCCTTGTCACGCAGAAAGCCGTTTTTGCGGGCATACTGGTTGATGATCCTTGTGAGAGCCGTCTTGAAACCGGAAAGATGGGTGCCGCCTTCCTGGGTATGTATGTTGTTGGCGTAGGTCAGCAGATCCTCCCGGTAGGAATCGTTGTACTGAAGGGCGAACTCCGCGGCCACTTTGTCCTTTTCACCCTGGAAATAAACCACCTTGTGGAGAGGCTCCTTGGCTTCGTTCAGGTATTCCACGAACTGGGCGATGCCGTTTTCGTAATGGAAAGTGGTCTCTTTTTTTGCCGGGTCGTCCGTAAGATTGTTGATAAAGCGTATGCGGAGCCCTTTGTTAAGGTACGCAAGCTCTCTCAGGCGGGATTTGAACAGATCGGGGTTATAGGTATAATCGCCGAATATCTCTCTGTCGGCGTAAAACTTCACAGTGGTGCCGGTGACGGTGGTATCGCCTATCACCTTGAGGGGGCCGGAAACGCTTTTGCCCCGTTCGAAACGCATCCAGTGCACCTTTCCGTCCTGCCGGACCCATACCTCCAGCCATTCCGACAGCGCGTTGACGGCGGAAACGCCCACGCCGTGAAGGCCGCCGGACACCTTGTAGCCGCCGCCGCCGAACTTTCCGCCGGCATGGAGCCTTGTCAGGACCAGCTCCACGCAGCTGATGCCGTAGCCTTCCTTTATCTCCACGGGGATGCCGCGGCCGTTGTCTTCCACGGTCACGGTGTTGTCTTTGTCAAGAGTAAGGACTATCTCGTCGCAGAAGCCCGCAAGATGCTCGTCGATGGAATTGTCCACCACCTCGGTAAACAAATGATGAAGTCCTCTGGAGGTAGTATCCCCGATATACATGCCGGGGCGCAGCCGAACCGCCTCAAGCCCTTCAAGGACCTGTATCTCCCCCGCTCCGTATTCGGGATCGTCGGGGACGGTAAATTCGTCAATCTGAGGATCGTTCAACAATTCGTCTGCCATTATGAGCTCCTTTTTAAACCTGAAAGTCCGTAAAATAAACTACTTATATTATACCACAAAAGCATACTTTTATCATGAAAAGGCCCGCCGGCAAAAGCGGCGCTCCCGTCCGTTTCCGGGCGGGAGCGCTGTTTTCGTCAGAAAACGGTTTTCAGGCTTTCCGCAAGTTTTTTTTCGGTGACGGATTCGTCTCCGAAAAGGTATTGCTTCATCACGGACCTGCCGTCGATGAAATACACGGTTGGTATGCCCTGTATCAGCCACTTGTCTATGACGCCGTCGATGTCGCCGGCTTTCATGAAATAGAGAGGAAAACTCAAGCCGTCGTTTTTGAAATCCTCCAGCACCTTTTCTTCTTCCGACTCTATATTGAGGCAAACAGAAATAAAATTGAATTTGTCCTTGTTTTCCCCGTAGATCTTCTCGTACATAGGAAGGAACTTTTTGGTGTCGGGATACGCCCAGAAAGCCACCACGGTGTTTTTGGCTGCCGAAACGCTGTAAAAAGTAGTTTCATGGGCCACGTTCTGTATCGTGGGGACCGGAGGCGCGGGATCTGCCGCCTCCTGCTGTTTCGGCTCTTCGGGAGCGCCCTCGCCGGAGGGCGCGTCCCCGCCGGCGTCAAGGGTCTTCAGGTCGAGCCCGAAGGGTTTTTCCTTTTCTTTTTCCTCCTGCGCCTGGGCCAGCACGCTTTCCGGCTTCGGAGCGGCAGAGGTGAAAACAGTCTCCTCGGTATAGTATTTCAGGGCAAAATCCTGCACCTTTTTGTTGACGGGGTTCTTTGCTTCCGCTTCCTTCTGGGCCTTTTCCAGCTTTTTGAGCTCGGCGGCCAGCTTCTTTGCCTCCGCCGCGGGATCGTAAAGGACGTCGCCTTTCTTGGGAACAAAGGTAAAGATCCCCGTCTCGATAGGCTTGTTGACGGAAAAAGCCGTTATGACGGAATCGCATTCCACCTCTTTCTTGCTTGGCTCCTCCTGGGTGGTGATCCTGTAATAATTCCTGACCATCAGCCCGGAGACTGTATCGAACCAGACCTTCTGGTTGATTTTTTTGTCGCCGTTGACGTCCGGTTTGACGTGGAGCATAAACGTATAGCACTCGCAGTCGGCAGTGTTTTCTATGCCCAGGTATTCCACGCTGGTGATCCTGGGATAAAAATCATGGCCCACCAGAAGCCCCACTGTATTTATGCCCTGGGTAAATTCGCAAAGGCTCGTCAGATACTGTTTGGTGAATTTTTCCTTTGTATATCTTTTGGCTTCCGTTTCGTAGCTGACTATCTCTTTTCCGTTGAGATACATCACGCTTCCCTTGTTTTTGAAAAGCATAAGGTCCGGCCGTTTGAAATAGAAGGATTGTTCCAGAGCCTGTTCGTTATCAAGCTTGCCGTTGGTATACCACCTCATCTTGCTGACGCTGGTCAGGGAAACCGTTTCGATATCCTTGAATTTTGCCACAAGCTCGCGGAAATCCGGATCCTTTTGCGGCTCCTCCGTTTCCGTCACGGAGGTTTTCCCCCCTGCCTCGGGCGGCGTTTTGCCGCTGTTTTTGCCCTTGAGATAATATCCTGCCGCCCCTGCCGCCAAAGCGGCGGCAAGCACGCACGCCAGAATAATGACAAGCTTTTTGTTTTCTTTCAGAAACCGCTTCATAACAAACTCCTTCGAAATCAGTAATCCAGGCCGCGCATGACCATTCTGCGCCCCTCAAAGCCGGCAAGCCGGGAAACGCCCAGCCCCTCCAGAAGCTTATACGCCTCGGGGAAGCTTCTGCGCAGATGGGCGGGATGATGGGCGTCGGAATTCACAACGACGGGTATTTCCAGCCGGACGGCCTTGCGGAGGACGGAAAGGGAAGGATAAAACTCCCCCGCCGGCTTGTAAAAGCCCGCGGTATTGATCTCCAGCGCAAGCCCGCTGTCCCGGACCGCTTCAAGGGCCGTATCCTCGAACGCGCCGGTATCTATCCTGCCGAAGCGGCCGAATTTCTTGTAAAGGTCTATATGGCCCACTATGTCCACCCTGCCGTCTTCCGCCATGGCGATGATCTTTTTCCAGTAGCCTTCTATGACGCAGTCCGCCTCCTCCGGCGAAAGGGCTGTCCACTTTTCGGCAGTATCGTCTATGGGAAAGTCTCCCCAAAAATGCACCGAGCCTATGATATAATCCGGAGAAAAAGGCTCAAGGCTGCCGCAGACGGCGTCTATGGTTTCCGGAAAAAAGTCGATCTCCACGCCCTTGCGGACGATGGTCTCCCCGGAATACTTTTCTTTGAGGGCGTCGAGACAGGAAAAATATTCCCCGAGAGAAGAGTCCGTCATGGACCATCCGGGAAAAGAGCCTCCGGGAAGGACGGAATAGTGGTCCGACATGCCCGTCTCCGTAAGCCCGGCGCGGACGCCGGCCGCTATCATTTGTTCGGGGGCGGCCGAACCGTCGGAGAATACGGAATGGTTGTGATAACTGAACATTTATGACACCCGCAAAAATTCTGAAAATACCATTTATATAATACAAAAAAACACCGCTTTTGTAAAGAGACGGAAGCCGGAAACGGATACGCGGAGGGCCGCCCCGCCCTTGACAAATCGCCCGATAAGGATTATAATAAATTAGTATGCACTTTTAGAACAAGGTTCTGAACGGAGGAGATATGTCAAAGTATAACAAGTTAGCGTTGCTGATCCTTGCGATCGTTGTGGCTGCGGTATGGATCTGCTATACGGCGTTCAGCGGCACAAACGACAAGATCAGGATCAGAAAGGGTCTGGATATCGCAGGCGGTATGAGAGTGGTCCTGGAAGCGGATAAAACTTCCGCCGACTGGCCGAAGACCGACACCCAGGCGCAGAGAGATCTTATGGACAAGGCCACCAACACCATAGAAAAAAGGATCGGCGGCCTCAGCGGCGTCAGCGAAGGCAAGGCTTTCATCCAGGGCGCCGATAAAATCGTTGTGGAAATCCCCGGCATCAAGGATTCCGACAAAGCCCTGGACACCATCAGCAACACCGCCCAGCTGGAATTCTATTATCTGAAGGACGTTCAGAGCGCCTCTAATCCCGGCGGCAGATGGAAGATATCCGACGGCGGCCAGGACGATTACGTTTTTTCCGACGGCGAGAATGAGATCTATTCTTCCGACAAAGAAAAAACCATGAAGGAAGTGGTGGGCGCTCCCGCCAACAAGCCTATCCTCACGGGAAAGGACCTTATGCCCAACGCCAAGCAGGGTATCTCCAACAAGACCCAGCCCGTGGTCCATGTTCAGTTCAACAAGGAAGGCAGGGTGATATTCAAGGAATTCACCAAAAAGCACGTGGGAGACACTCTTGCGATCTTCCTTAACAAGGAGCTTCTTACCGCTCCCACTATAAACGAGCCTATCCTCAACGGCGAAGCCCAGATATCCGGTTTCAAAAATCTGGAAGAAGCCAAGAACCTGGCAAACCTGCTGAACTCCGGCGCTTTGCCCATTTCCTTTGAAGTCGGTTCCCAGGAAAGCGTGGATCCCACCATCGGCGGAGACGCTTTCGGCAAGACCATAAGAGCCGGCGCCATAGGCCTCCTTATAGTGATCCTGTTCATGATAATCATATACAGGCTCCCGGGCTTCATCGCGTCCCTCGCGCTGTGTATCTACACGGCCCTTGTCATAGCCATCTTTGCCGCCCTGGGCGTGACCATGTCCCTTTCGGGTATAGGCGCTCTTATCATATCCATAGGTATGGCGGTGGACGCCAACATCCTTATTTTCGAGCGTCTCAAGGAAGAGCTCCGCAGCGGAAAGACACTTTCCGCGGCCATAGACGCCGGCTTCAAGCGGGCGTTTTCGGCGATCCTTGATTCCAACGTCAGTACCTGTATAACCTGTCTTTTGCTCATCCAGTTCGGAAGCCCCGCGGTCCAGAGCTTTGCGGTGACCCTGCTTACCGGTACCCTTGTATCCATGTTCTCGGCGATCACCGTCACCCGCACCCTGCTCCACCTCACGGTGAACTTTGAAGGCCTGCAGAAGCCGGGCTTCTTCGGAGTTTCCGCGGACAAGCCGGCTACGCCCTTCAAATTCGTTTTCGTGGACAACCGCGCGATCTATTACGTGTTCTCGGCCATCGTCATGGCGGCGTGCATCGCTTCCCTCTTTGTCTGGAAGCTCAACCTCGGCATAGAATTCAAGCCGGGAACGGAGCTGAAGGTCTCCTTCACGCAGCCCATAAACCACGTGACGGATATCAAGTCCATTGTAAACGGCCTTTACGAAAAGAACGAGGTCCAGCTGGCCAACGGCTCCAAAACCGCCATCATCAAGGTGACCGGCAAGGATAAGCCCAATATCTCCACAAAGGATCAGGACAAGCTGGTGGCGGCCCTCGACGCAAAATACAAGGTAGCCAAAACCACCGATGAAGGAAAGCCCATTGCCGACCAGGCAAGTTCGGTGAACCCTTCGGTCTCCAGCGAGCTCGTGCACAACGCCCTCATAGCGGTGTTCTTTGCATGTATAGCCATCATCCTCTATCTTGCCATACGCTTTGCCATAGGCGGCATGCTGGACGGCGTCAAATACGGAGTCTGCGCCGTTATAGCCCTTATACACGACGCCTTGTTCGTCCTGGGCCTTTTCTCCATACTGGGAAAGGTCATGGGCTGGCAGGTGAACTCGCTGTTCGTAACGGCGGTGCTCACGGTCATCGGCGTGTCCGTCAACGACACCATAGTCAATTTTGACAGGATCAGAGAAAACCTCCGCCACAAGCTCAAGGGCGAGAACTTCAGCCAGCTGGTGAACAGAAGCCTGAACCAGACTCTTACCAGAAGCCTGTTCACCACCCTCACGACGCTGGTGACCATAGCCTCGCTCATCATATTCGGCGGGATCATGCTGAGACAATTCTACTGGGCGATCTTTGCAGGCCTTCTAGTGGGGACCTACTCCTCCATCTTCCTTGCCTCGCAGCTTGTGGTAAGCTGGTATAACGCCGGGCTTTCCAAAAAAGACAGGGCCCTCAACAGAGTGGTTACAAAAGAAAAGGAAGGCAAGGTGCTTATAGCCGCCCCCGAAAAGCAGGCCGAAGAAGAAGAAAAAGAAAAAGCGGCCGAAGCCGAAGACAAACCCGAAAAAGAATCCCGTCCCAAGACCGCCAAAAAATCAGGCGGCAGAAAAAGAAGATTCTGACCTACCGCACCCGCCTCCGGGCGGGTGTTTGCTTATATTGCCTTGAAATATACACTTAAACCCTTTCCCGACAAAAACAGCATCGCAGAACTCTCGGAAAAGGCTGCCGTGAGTCCCGTCACGGCAGCGCTCTTGCTTCAGAGAGGCGTAAGCACTCCGGAGGCCGCCGAAGAGTTCCTTGCTCCCAAAAGCCACGGAGACCCGCTGCTTCTGCCGGATGCGGAAAAGGGCGCGGACATCCTTATCGAAGCCCGCAAAAACAAAAGCCGCGTTATGATCTTCGGAGATTACGACGTTGACGGAATGGCTACCACCGCGCTTTTATATAAGGCCCTGAAAAGCCTGGGCTTTGACGCGGGCTACCGCCTTCCGGACCGGCTGAACGACGGTTATGACATCACACCCGAAGCGGTGCGGGAAATGGCAGAGGAAGGCTGCGGCGTCATACTGACCTGCGACTGCGGTTCAAGAGCCGTGGAAGCGGTGCGGCTGGCAAAAAGCCTGGGGCTTGCGGTCATAGTCACGGATCACCATCAGCCCGGCGACTCCCCTTCCGCTCCGGACGCGCTGATAAACCCCCACAGAGAAGATTCAAAGTATCCGTATCCGTATCTGTGCGGAGCCGGAGTAGCCTATCGTTTCATCCACGCCCTGCTGCTGCGTATGGGCGTAAAGCCGGACTCGTTTCTGAAAAAATACGCCGATCTGGTCTGCCTTGCCACCGTTGCCGACGTGGTGCCCCTTACCGGCGAAAACAGGCTTTTGGTAA
>JAGDAG010000126.1 GCA_017959625.1 Abditibacteriota bacterium
AAGGCCCCGTTACGAACATACCGCCTACGATCCGCTTTCCGGGGCGGGGGATTGGCCCTGCCTGCGGTGGTTCGGCATAGAAACGGACGGATACGTTTTTACTGTGATGAACCGGGGGACCCCCTCCGCCAGAGTGGAAAAGGGCGCGGCCTTTGTCAGCATACTGCGCAGCCCCACCCTGCCGGCGTGGCTTTACGAGCCCAATTTCTACACCGCCCGGAACTACTGTGAGATAGGGGACCCGGGAGAGCACAGCTTTGTCCATGCCGTCGCCCTGTGCGAAAACAGGCTTGCCGCCTTCAGAAAAGGGGCGGAGTTCGGCAGCATACCCTTCTGCGGCGCCGGGGAGCCGGTATCGGCGGGCATCTTCCTGAAAGGGGAGGGGGCCTTTATCACCGCGGTGAAAAAGGGAGAATACGAAGGGACGGTTTTGAGGATCGTGGAATATTCCGGCGCCGGCTGCCGGGGCGTTCTGGAAGTCCCGGCCGCCTATTCCCGGGCTGTGAAAACGAACCTTCTGGAGGATGATATCGAGGATCTCGGGCTGAAAAACGGAAGGGCGGCGCTTTGCCTGCGCCCTTACGAGATAGCCACGGTAAAGCTTTTGTGACCCGGGGAAAGCAAAGCGGGCCTGCCGCGTTATGCGGCAGGCCCGCGCAAGGCCGCCCTATTTCACGCAGGCTTCTATCTGTTCTCTGGCGTAGGTGTCCGTCATATTGCTTATGTAGTCGGCGCACCGCACCGGCAGCGAGGGGTCGTCGGGATAGGAGCCCGTGGGGTTTATATACCGGGGGTTCTGCATATAAAACTCAAAAAGCGCCACAAGCTCCTTTATAAGAGCCTCTTCGTTATACAGCTTGCCCGTCTCCATATACACCCGCTCGTACATAAAATCCTTCAGGGCGTCCGTTTCCTCCGCCCCTTTCTCCGAAAGGCCTATGACTCCCTTTGTGAGCCCGTTGTTTATTATGTCCTCCGACATCACCGCTATCCTGTCGCTGGTGGTGGCGGGGATATCGGGAACGGTTTTTCTCAGGTCGGCCAGGGTGATGATGCCCGCCCGCAGGGAATCGTCGATATCATGGTTGATATACGCTACCCTGTCGCAGATGCGCACCAGGTTCCCTTCGGCAGTTTTGCAGGCCTCTGCCGCGTTTTTCAGGTTTGAAGCCCCCTTTGAGTGGTTCAGTATCCCGTCCCGCACGGGCTCTGTGAGGTTCAGCCTCTCCAGCACGTCCACCACCCTCAGCGACTGGCGGGAATGGTGGAAGCTGAGGCCGTATTCCTTCAGTATGCCGTCAAGGGCCCTTTCTCCCGCGTGGCCGAAGGGGGTGTGCCCCAGATCGTGCCCCATGGCTATGGCGGCGGTAAGGTCTTCGTTCAGGCGCAGGGCCCGGGCGATCACCGTGGCTATCTGGAACACCTCCAGGGTGTGGGTGAGGCGCGTGCGGAAATGTATGTCCTCGTGGGCCACGAAAACCTGGGTCTTGTCCGCCATGCGGCGGAAGGTGCGGCAGTGGATGATCCTGTCTCTGTCTCTCATGAAGCAGGTCCGCACGGGGCAGGGCTTTTCTTCCCGGGCCCGGCTGTTCTTCCAGCGGCTGCTGAGGGCGGCGCCGGGGGAAAGCCTTGCGGCCTCCTGTTCTTCAAGCATCAGGGAGATATCCTTCATTTCAGGCGTTCCTCCGCCTTTCTCACAGCCGCGTCCACCGCTTCCGCAAGAAAACTGTTGGCTTCCTCGTCGGAAAGCCCCTCCGGCAGGGTCTGGGGCTCAGTGAACACCACCGAGGAACGGCCGAAGGGCCGGGGCTCGCTGTGCTTGTCCCAGGAGTTCTTGAAAACCACGGGGTTATCTATGGCGCAGCCGCAGGCGGTGAAGGGGCAGCCGGTCTTTTTCAGGATGGCCGCCGCGCCGCCGTAAACCTTGCGGGCGGGGCCCTTGGAGCCGTCCAGGGTGATGGAGATCACCCTGTTCTGCCGCACCAGCCTCAGGCAGGCCTTCAGGGCGGAGACGCCGTCGTCCTTGCCGGCAGAGCCTCTCACCGGCTCGCCCTTCAGCATTCTTACCGATATCTTTGCCATCAGGTTCCCGTCCCTGGAGGTGGAGACTATGGGGGACACCCCCCTGTTTCTGCAGCAGTAAACGGGCAAAAGGGTGGTTTTGTGCCACATTATTATTATCCCGCCGCCGCTCTCCTTGATTTCCTCTATATGCTCCAGGCCCTCCAGAGCGATCCTGTTGGTGCGGCATACCCCGCTGATGATCATACAGCCGACGGCGGCAAGCATCTTCTGCACCGGCTCCGAAGCAACTATTTTTTTAAACATTCCGGCTCCTCCCTGTCAAAACCATATCAAAAAGGCGTGACGCCTTGCGCCAAAAAACTTCATTTCAGGACTTCCTCCGCTTCTCTCACCGCCGCGTCCACCGCGCCGGCGATAAACCTTCCCGCTTCCTCCGGGGAAAGCCCCTCCGGCAGGGTCTGCGGCTCCGAGAACACCACCGCGGAGCGGCCGAAGGGACGGGGTTCGCTGTGTTTGTCCCAGGAGTTTTTGAAAACCACCGGGTCTTCTATGGCGCAGCCGCAGGCTATGAAGGGGCAGCCCGTCTTCTTCAGAACGGCCGCCGCGCCTCCGTGCACGGTGCCCGCCGGCCCGTTGGGGCCGTCGAGAGTGATGCAGATCACCCTGTCCTGCCGAACCAGCCTCAGGCAGGCCCGCAGGGCGGATACGCCCTCGTCCTTGCCGGTAGAGCCCCTCACGGTCTCCCCTTTCATCATCGTTTTTGCAAAGCGCGCTATAATGTTTCCTTCTCTGGAGACCGCTATTATGGGCGAGATATCCAGCCCCCGGGCGCACCAGATGGGCAGAAGTATGGTTTTGTGCCACATCACTATCATGGCGCCCCTCTTTGTTTCCTTTATATTCTCAAGGCCCTTCACGGCGATCCTGCCGGTGCGGCATATGAACAGCACCGCAAGGGTCCCCAAAGCGGCAAGGGCGCTTTGGATAAAGGGAAGGTCGCCGATCCTTTTAAGCACCGGCAGCCTCCTTCCCCAGCTTTGTGGGAACGTGGCGGGCGTAGAAACAGGAAAAGATCACTATAAGCATGCTGGCCATAAAGGTATATGAATAGCCGAACTTTGCCCAGGCGAGGCCTCCGGCCACGGGCACGATACAGGCGGCCAGATGATTGAAGGTCTGGCCCGTGGACATGGCGGTGAGCAGCTCCTCCCGGGTGGCGATGCCTTTCACGTAGGTGGTGAGGCACAGCGTGGAAAAATAGAAAACGTTGTCCAGTATATACATGGCGTAAAGCACCCACACGTTTTTGCTGAAGGCGTAGCCCAGATACACGAATATCAGCAGGAAATACGAGACCTGCAGTATGAGCCTTTCGCCGATCCTGTCCGCCAGCTTCCCGGTGAGGGGATAGCCGAAGGTGTTGGCGATATTGTTTATGAGCATCAGCAGAGCGACTATCTTCAGAGGCGTGTGGAATTCCCTTGTAAGCACGTAAACGGCAAAGGTTATGAACACCTGCTTGCGGCAGCCTTCAAGAAAGGTGAGCACGTAGTAGTGGCGGAATTTTTTGCGCAGGGCAAGGGAATCCCTGGCAGGGGAGCCTACCCTTTTCGGCACAAAAGCGAGAAGCGCCGCTCCGGGTATCATCAGCCCCGCCACCAGATAGTACCACTCCGTATAGGAAAGCCTGCCTGCCGCAAGGGCCACCAGCAGCATCCCTCCCACCTGGGCCGCCGCGGTGACGGAAGAAGAAAAGCCGGCGTACCTGCCCTCCTCTCCCTTTGGGGCAAAGGAGATGATAAGAGAGGTCTGAAGCGGGAACCACATATGCATGCCTATGCTCCAGACAAAGGTCCACAGCATCAGAGACGGGACTCCGGAAAGCCTTGTGTAGGCGGAAAAGCCTATGGCGGCGATAAGGGCGGAAAGGATGCCCGTGGTCCTGTCCGCAAAACGGCTGGTGATGATGCCGAAAAACACCATAAGGAGCCCCGGCAGTTCCCTGGCGGCTTCCAGCCGCCCCAGGTCGGAGGGGTTTATTTTGATGACTTCGGTAATGAAATTATAATATGTGGCGTTGTATATGCCGAAGGCAAACATCACCACAAAGGAGGCTGCCGCCACCAGCCTGAGGTTTTTCGGCGCTTTGGTAAAAAGAGACATATTCCCAAACCCTCCTAAATATTTTATCATATAGATACGCCAAAGAACAACCCCGCATGCTTTTCCCCCCCCTTTGTGTTATAATACTATTGATTTTACTCAAAAAGGACGGCAAAAATGCTCATACGCGATCTTCTTTCGGTTCTGGACGGCGCCGCCCCCTTTTCCCTGGCGGAAGAATGGGACAATTCCGGGCTCCTGCTGGGGGACCCGGAGCGGGAGCTGCGCGGGGCGGTGTTCTGCGTGGACCTGGTCCCCGGGGCGCTGGCCCTTGCCCTTGAAAACGGCGCAAACTGCATAGTGTGCCACCATCCCTATATTTTCGAGCCCCTGAGGAGGCTCGATTTTTCGGAGGGGAAAAACCGGCTTCTGGAGCGGCTGATAAAACGCGGCGTCGCCCTTATCGCCTGCCACACGAACCTGGATTCGGCGCCCGGGGGGATAAACGACGTTCTTGCGGAGCTTTTTTCCCTGAAGGAAACGGCGCCTATAATCCCTTCGCCCCTTTTCCCCGGGGCGGGGCAGGGGCGCCTGGGGAAAACCGACCCCGTTTCTTCGGGGGAGCTTCTGAAAAAGGCAGAGGAGATCTTCGGCGTCCCGCCGCGGCATAACGGCGTGGAAAAAACCGTGCGCGCCATAGCCCTGTGCGGAGGCAGCGGCGCGGATATCTGCCTTTCCGCAAAGGCCGACTGCGTCATCACCTCCGAGATAAAAAGGCACATGTTCGCCGCCGCCGCTCTCGAGGGGACGCTGCTCATAGACGGAGGGCATTTTGAAACGGAGCTTCCGGGGACGAGGGCCTTCTGCGAAAGGATAAAAAGCCTCGTTCCGGTCCCCGTATCCATGTATGAGGCCCCGTTTTAGAGGGCGGATCTCCCGAAAACACCCCTTTCGGCAAAAATTTTTGCGGAGACTTGAAACTTTTTGTTTGAATGTGCTATCATATATGTGTAAGTACAAAACAAGGAGAAACCAATGAAGAAAGGTTTTACACTCATCGAACTCTTGGTGGTAATTGCCATCATCGCCATTCTGGCAGCCATTCTTTTCCCTGTTTTCGCGCAGGCGAGAGAAAAAGCAAGACAGACCCAGTGCCTGTCCAACGCAAAGCAGCTGGGGACCGCTATTATGATGTACGCTTCCGACTGGGATGAATGCTTCCCTTCAGTCACCCAGGGTGTTGTTGACGGCGTAGGAGACTATGACGCCTGGTGGTGCCATTACGCCAACCCCTGGCCCGGCAACGCTGCCTACAAGGAATACATGACCAAGTACTCCTTCCGCGCCATCATGACGCCTTACGTGAAGAACGGTTCCATGTTCATCTGCCCTTCCGACCCTCAGGCCGACAAGGAATTCACCTGCCAGGACGTGAAGAGGATCAACTCTTATCTGATTCGCTCCTCCATCTACAAGGTCGGACGCCATCAGCCTCAGAACGGATTCACCAACGGTGATGCCAGCCAGGCCGGCATGTCTGCTCCCTGTCCCATGGCCGCTATGAGTTTCCCTGCCAACTACATCATGCTGCACGAGACCTTCCCGTTCCACAACATGGAATTTGTTGACGGCGACGCCTGGGCTCCCGGCGACAAAGTCGTCTGCACCTTCGGCGACGGCCATTCCTCTACCGTGGCTGTAAGCCAGTTCTGGTGGAAGAACTACGGTCTGCGCCCCTCTGCCGGCTTCGGCGGCGGCGCCAAGTGGCCTCCTTACAGAGGCTGGGACATCAACTGGCCCAACAACGTTAACGACAGAATCAATAACGTTCAGGAAATGTGGAGATACATGCAGCTCAAGACCAAGGACACCGACAGAAACTACAAGAACGGCGACACCGGTGTTGACGAATAGATCTCAACAAGCATAAAAGAGCCCTCCGGGGCTCTTTTTTGTTGTTCTGCCTGCGAAGCGTTTTCCGGCGCCGCGCCGTTTTTTTTGCAAAAAGGGCGTATCGTTTGCATAAAAACGCACAAATAGTGTATAATAAGATATATCATAAGTATTTGCGAGGCCTTATATGAAGGTTCTGTTTATCTGCGCCGAATATCCTCTTCCCGTAAAGGACAGAAGGGGCAAACGGCTTATAAATATCATGAAGCAGCTCAAAAAGCAGGGGCACGCCCTGTATTTCACGGGGTTTTCCGAAAAAACGAACCCGGACAAAAACCCTCTTTTCGAGACGCTTTCCCTTTACGCCCCCACTCCCGCCTCGGGGGATTTCCGGCAGCATGCGGAGCCTGCATATAAGGAAAAGATCAAAGGCGAGATCCTTTCCCTCAAGCCGGACGCGCTTTTTGCCTACGGCATAGAGGCGGCAAGATACGTTCCCTTTGAAGCTAAGCTGCCGGCCCTGGCGGATTTCCGCCGCTGCGAGTATATAGTGCTCCAGCGGGAAAACGAAAAAAGCGGTTTTCTGAAAAAGCTCACCGGAGCCGTGGAGTGGTCCCACATCGCCTCCGTGGAGACAGCCCTGGCCTCAAAGTTCTCCACCGTTTTTCTGCCCACGGAACGGGACAGATACTATCTCACCAAGCAGTCCACTCTGGATATAACCGTTCTGCCGGAGGCCATTGACACGGAAAAATACGACATCTCCGAATGGAATCCGGATCCCGAACGGCTCCTTTTCACCGGCTCCGTCATGGAGGAGGGCAACCTGCAGGCGGTGAAAAACTACAGAGACAGGTTCGGAAAGGATTTCTTCCGCAGGGGCGTTTCCCTTTACGTCACCGGCAAATTCGACGAGGCCCACAAAAAATCGGTTTTCTGCGAATACGTGAGGCCCATGGGCTTTATGAAGGATATCAGGGAGGCCTACGCCAACGCCCAGGCAGTGGTGATACCCATTTCCGGCGGCATCGGCGCCCGGGGCAAGATAACCGAAGCCATGGCCTGCGGCGTGCCCGTCATCTCCACGAAGGACGGCGCCGAAGGGCTCAGGCTCACCGGCAGCGACGAATGCATTCTTATCGCCAACACCCCCGAAGAGATGCTGGCCGCGTGGGAGAAGCTGCAGGACAGGGCCTATGCCGACGAACTGCGGAAAAACGCCCGCCGCTTTGTGGAAGAAAACTATTCCTGGAACGCCAACGGCATTATTCTGGCCGACGAGCTGAAAAGAGCGCTGAAATGAACTCCCTCACGCCCCGGGGCGGGTGTCCGGACCTGCGGCTCTGCTTTGAGTCCGGCCAGGCCTTCGGATGGGAATTCGACGGAAAGGCCTGGCAGGGAGTGGCGGGAGAGAGTTTTTACCGCCTTTTTACGGAAAACGGCGTTCTTTTCTGGGAGGCGGAGCCCGAGACCGCAGAGAGCGAAGAGTTCCTTAAAAAATATCTGTGTCTGGACGGGGACGCGGGCAGGATATACCGCGCCCTTGAGGAAAAAGACGCGGACCTTGCCCCCCTGTTGCGGGAATACCGGGGGCTCCGGGTGCTGGCGCAGCCCGCGGAGGAAGTGTTTTTTTCGTTTATGGCCTCCTGCTGCAACAACATCCCCCGCATAAAAGCCGGGCTCGGGGAGCTGAGGGAGCTCTGCGGCGAACCCGTGTGCGAGAGGGAAGGCCGTGTGTGGAAGCTTTTTCCCTCCGCCGCCGCCATCGCGGCGAGAAAAGAAGAAGAGCTCACCTCCATAAAGGGGCTGGCCTTCCGGGGGCGGAACATGCTTTCTGCCTCCCGCAGCCTGCCGGAGGATTTTTTTCAAAGGCTCAAACGGGCGTCTTATCCCGAAGCGAAGGCCCTGCTTTGCAGCCAAAAATTTATAGGCGAAAAGCTGGCGGACTGCATATGCCTTTTCGGGCTGGGGTTCTCCGAAGCGGTGCCCGTGGACACCCACGTATATCAGATAGGGGTGAAGCGCTTCGGCATAGAGCCGCGGAAAAGCATCACCTCCGCCGTGTATAAACAGACGGCGGACGCCTTCCGCAGCCGCTACGGAAAATACGCCGGCTGGGCCCAGCAGTTTTTGTTTATGAAGGAAATAGATGGATATCAAGGGTAACGTATTCAACATACAAAAGTTTTCCGTCCACGACGGCCCCGGCATAAGGACCACCGTGTTTCTGAAGGGCTGCCCCCTTTCCTGCAAATGGTGCCACAACCCGGAATCCATTTCCCCGAAGCCCGTTCTGGCTTTTTATTCCTTCCGGTGCAAAGGCTGCGGCAAATGCATAGCGGCGTGCCCCTCCGGGGCCCTGAAAAACGGGGTTTTCGACAGAAGCCTGTGCGCGGGCTGCGGCAAATGCGCGAAGGCGTGCCTTTACGGGGCCCGGGAGCTGTTCGGCTATGAGGCCACGGCGGGGCAGGTCATGGAAAAGGTGCTGGAGGACGAGATCTTCTACCGGACCTCCGGCGGCGGCATGACGATATCCGGAGGCGAGCCCTTTTTTCAGCCGGATTTCACTCTGGCCCTCCTGTCCGCCGCAAAAAAGGCCGGGCTCCATACGGCGGTGGAAACGAACCTTTATGCAAAGCCGGAGCGCGTCCGCCGGGCGGCGGCCGGCGTTGACCTGTTTTTTGTTGATATAAAATTTATGGACCCGGAAAAGCACAAAGAATACTGCGGCGCCGACAACGCCCTCATACTCGGCAATATAAAAATGCTGTCTGGGCTGGGGGCAAAGATCGTGTTCCGGACCCCGGTGATCCCGGGAGTGAACGACGGCGAGCTTGAGGATATCGCCCGGTTCATAAACTCCCTGCCCGAACGGCACCCGCTGGAGCTTTTGAAATACCACGATATCGGCGCCGGCAAATACGAGGCTCTGGGCATGAGCTACTGTCTCGGCGGCGTCCGGCCGGAGGATACCGAAAAATACGCCGCCGCCCTGAGGGCGGCGGGGACCGAGGTGATAAGTGGCTCGTGACATAAACCGGATAGTCCGCAAAAACCGCAGCGGCATCTTTATGCTGTGCGGGGACTTTGTGGCAGGCTTTCTGATGGCTTTGTGCGCCCGCCCGGTAAAGGAATGGGGGGTGCTGTTTTTCGGCAGCTTTCTGCGCCTGGAGGCCAAAGCCGTGGCGGCATACGTGAACCTGTTCAATTTCCTGGGGGTCTCCGCCGTCCTCGTCTGGCAGCGGGAGCTGCTGGTCTCCAAATGGCTTTGGCTTGGGCAGATGTTTTTTGTGGTGCTGGCGTCCGCTATAGCCGGGGTGAACCTGGCAAGGGCCTTCCGGCTGAAGGCCATGAAAGCGGGTATCGCCCTGTGGATACTCATCTGGCTTGCGGGGATATGCGCAGCTTTCGCGCATTATCCTTTTCCCGCCTGGGCGGTGTGCGCCCTTTCCGGGCTTTGCGCCGGCCTCACCGGCAGCCCTGCGGCGGCGGCCCTGCCTCTGTTTGCCGGCTTTTCGGCAGAGCTCCCTCTTTATATATGTCTCTGCGCCGTTGCGGGTTTTCCTTCCTCGCTGGTCCATATACTGAAGGAGAGAAATTATAAATCCCTTGATAAAAGGATAATATTATATTTTGCGCCGGGCATGCTTGCAGGTTTCGGCTGTATCCTGGCTCTTTGGAGCGTAAGATACGCCGTTCCCGCCATATTGTTTTTGGCAAGCGGGATATTCATATATATAAAGATAAAAGAAGCGGGCTTGATCGGCAGCCGGGAGAAGCGTTATGAAAAGAAATGAAAACGGAAATTTTGTAGTTGGCATCGACCTGGGAGGCACCACCGTCACCTCTTCGGTAGTGGACCGGGAAGGGAACCTTCTGAGCGAGGCGGAGATACCGTCTTATTCCGAGAAGGGGGTGGACGTCACCACCGACAAGATCGCCGAGTCGGTGGAAGAAGCCATAAAGCAGGCGGGCAAGGCCCGCGAAGACGTCATAGCCTGCGGCATGGGGGCGCCGGGGATACACAAGGCGGACGAAGGCGTGGTGCTGTGGTCGCCCAATTTCAGCGGCTGGGACGGCGCCAACGTTTACGAGCCCCTGCGGAAAAAAACAGGCTTTGAGTTTTATATGGGCAACGACGTCAACGTGGCAAGCTTCGGCGAATACACCTTTGGCGCGGGGCGCGGCGCGGAGATAATGGTGATGTTCACCCTGGGCACCGGGGTGGGAAGCGGCCTCATAGTGCGGGGCGAAGCCTACAGAGGCATGTTCGCTTCGCCGGAGCTGGGGCACGTGATCATAGACGCCAAAGGCCCCCGCTGCGGCTGCGGCCGTTACGGCTGCGTGGAAGCCCTTTGCAACAGGGACGCCATAATCAACCGCGCCATGCAGAAGGTGCTCTCCGGCAGAAAGAGCAAGCTTTACGAAGCCACGGAGGGACGCCTTACGGAGATCACCCCGCAGATGATAGACCGGTTTGCAAACGAAAAAGACATAGTCTGCTGCGAGACCCTTTGCGAAACGGGCTTTTATATGGGGCTCGCGGTGGCCAACACCATCAACAGCTTCGACCCCTCCCTTATAGTGATAGGCGGAGGCATCGCCCGCAGCAGGATACTCTTTGAAGAGATCAAAAAGACCGCCATGGAAACTGCCATAGACTGCCTTAAGGAGCACTGCTCCATAGTCCCCTCGCAGCTGGGGAACAAGGCGGGCATCCTGGGAGGCGCCGCCCTGGCCTTCAAGGGCGTTTACGCCTGATATTGTGATACGTGAAAAAGCGGACGCTCACCCGTGGGCGCCCGCTTTTTTATCGCTTGGGCAGGCGTCAAAAACGCCTCCGCCCCGGGCTTCAATACAGAGCCCGGTTACAAATAGCGCAGGAATAGTGACGCGCATATGCCGCTTTTGCGGCAT